>JALHRI010000009.1 GCA_022841525.1 Alphaproteobacteria bacterium
CATTTGTTGCTCAACTTCGACGTAGCGCGCACGCCATATTTCAAGCCAAGCCTGATTGATTAGGCCGTAGGTATAGATCTGGTTTATTAGTGGATCGCTGGAATGAGGGGAACGTGCTGCATCAGCTAGGAATTCATGCAGTTCAGCCCACGCAGCTTTTCGGGAATTCTTCCAAAATCTTACAAAGGTTTGGTCATCCAGAAAACGATCTACAAGCAGTGGCCAGTGGATTGCTTCGCGCAATGAAGGATTGTCGAGATAGACTGCAAAATTCGAAGTGATGGTCGCTTCTCTCTCGAGCTGCTGCATTTTAGTGCTGAACGAGGCGAAGTCATCATCAGGACCATAATACATGAGGGCGCGGTGAGCAAGATCATGCAACCAGCAGGTATCTTGCACAGCGGGATTGTCAAATCGATAGCGAATAATGCCACCCCACCAGGGGCTGAAATGTTTCGCTTCTGTTTTTTCGCGTGGTGGCACTTCAGCATTTGGATGATCGCTCATATCATAAACAAAGAGTGGATATTGGGCGACACGTGCCATTACTCCGTGCAGCAAAGTGCCCTGCGTCAAGTGATCGTGACGGAAGGACTCTGTCTTCCATTCATCCATGAAGTATGTGTGTATTTCAGTAGGAGAAAGAAGCAGTTGTACATTATGCATGCGTCAACGTGCAGTCAGGCGGCCAGCAGCAGATTGTGGGGGGCTATAAAAATTAACAGCATCGCGGGTTTTGCCAGTCGCATGCTGCGCATCCAAACGTTGCCCCATTTCATACCATGCTTCCGGAGACGCTTTCAGATAATCTGCCAACGGAATTTCGCATAATGGCTGCTTCCGTGCCTCTAGCTCGTTCAGTACACGATTAAATTCAGATGCCTGAGAAACGGCGGTTTTATCAACACCAACATCGGCGGCAGTTAGTCTTTTGGGAAAGAAATACGTACCATCCGTTTCTGTGATAGTGCTGCGTCCACGTTGTAATGGCGTCATCTCTTCCCATGGCAGATTAGGATGTTCAACCGCTGCCAAATGACACGTTGCGGCAACCGCAAGCGGAACTTGTACTGCACTCAAGCGAATGTTTTCTACACCGTCATGCGATTCGGTTTTTACGTAGCGGTGCATATGTTGAAAGCGCACGGCCAGGTCATCACCAAACCAACGACCGCGGGCATCTTCCAATGTTGCGATTTGTTCTGGCGTATAGTGTGCCGTATTGATTTGATCAGCGGGAATATCCCGAAGGTGCTCCACGCGATAGAGCCACACGTTACCTTCATCAGGTGGGCCAAGGCGCTCCATTGCATCAGATATTCGTGACTCGTGCTTAGCCAGTAATGCCGTGCTATCGGAAGTGTAGGTCATAGTTTACTCCTTATTTCCCAAAAAATCGTTTTCCCCAAACGATTCGACTGCAATGTTTTAATAGCATCATTTTGCATGATGGTTGAATCTTTTGGAACTAAAATATGAATAATCGATGGATCGGCAATGGCAGCATCGAATGCTGCCTGGTCGAGTATTTCTACTATTCCCTCTTCGCTAAGGAGCACTTCGTACTGCCAGCCTGGTGTGATTTGATAGATTTCTACATCGTGAATACGTGCCAAAAGAGCGTCTCTAAGCGTACTGCGCGCCAAACGAGAGAGTAGAGTTGTTGCAACCGAAGGCACTGTTATGTCTTGAGTATTTTCCATGTGCTATCCCATTAGCCTATCAACAACACCTGATTTACGAGCGCTACGACCGGATTGCCGAGCGCCATGTGAAATCGCGGTGGGATCAAGGTTAGTAATAAAGTTTGGTTGCTTCACCGTACTTTTGTCAGGGTAAGATAAAAGCTCTGCTAGTGATGCATTTTCTTTTGGTTCATTGCGTATCAAGAAGGCTTTTTTAACCGATTCTTCATAGCGCGCTTCGACCATATTGCGCACTTCGGAGTTGATATATACTGCCGCTTCCGGAAAGTTACGGTTGATATATACAATTTTATTACGTTTCAGGCGGTCATACAGCTCGTCTGGTATTGCCTCATCGCCAATGATGACGGTGCGGCCCCGATCAACTTTGCTATTACGTAGAAGATGCAGCGTGGCGTATTTTGTATCTGTACCATCCACAACTTTGCACAACACCGTGGTAGTTGCAATGCCGCTATCGGAAAGATTCTCTGCAATTGCTGTGGCTTCGTCTGGTGCAAAAGCACCATTTGTCGGCGCTGTATTCCACAGTGACTTCAGATTTGTTTTTCCAACAACCGGAAGCGCCAGTGATGTGAGTAAGGTGTCGAACGGAAGGAGCGTATTGGCAGGTATTCTCGCCTGCGCATCTGCCAACGATTCCTCCTTTTTAGGACTATCGGCAGCCACTTCTCGAAACAACGTACCTTGTGCAGCATCAATATCCGTGTGGGGCACATGTAAGCGCGTAGTAAAGGGAGAAATTGTGGAGTCCGTCGTTTGGGCGCGCATGGCTTCCAACTGTGTCTGCACATGTCGCAACGGTAAGAGATCATCATCATTATCAGATAGCGTAAGTTCCGGGTAATTCCGGCGCAACATCACGCACAGCAAATTCTGCGCTTGCTTTGCTTCCGTTACTTTATCTTTTGAGAGATCAATATTCAGCGCCGTGGCAAGTGGTGGTGGGTTACCCAACAAGCCAGCTTCTTTTGCATCCTCCATTAGTTGCGCCCTCAGATTGGGCTTGCCCACAGTAGTGCGATCCAGTTCCTCCATAATCGAGGTAACTAAACGGTTGCCAAAATGGGTAGATACAGGTTCTGGCTCAGTTTTGCGAACGGCGACAGGTGTATTCCAATTGCGTGTTAGGTCAAACCCGCCACTGCGTTCTGCCGATTTTTTCTCCGGGCCAATGACTTGCGCGTCGTTAATATGGCGAATCATCGTGCTAGGTGTAACTTTAGTGGTAGGACTACGCGCGTCATCCACTTCCATCAAAATATCTGGAAGATCACCTTGTTTCATGAGTGGCGAATCAGGATCGACCAGCTGTCCCCATTTATAATAAAAGCTCGCTAGCTTCTTAATCGCAGGCAACGTTGTTTCCCAATGGGTCAACATGGCGGTTTGCCATTCTTTTACGCGCAATTTTTCCTGTTCGGTCATACCAAGAGTGCTCAGCATCAAGAGTGTTTCGGTGAAGGCTTCTGGATTATCCAGCACTCGCTGATCTTCTCCATCGATTTTCTTAATTTTACCGGGGGTGATCTCATGTAAAATACAGACAGGCAGACCTGTAAGCACGCTTGCTGCCCGGTCATGCCAATCCAACTCGGTGAATTCAGGAATATCATGTGGCGGAAGGCGGCGATTCCATGAATCCGACATTTCACGAGTTCCTGTGCCGTCTTTTGGGAAGTTGCCGGTAAATAAAACGAGATTCGCTTTGCCGCTTACAGCGCCGTTCACGAGTTCATAATTGCCTTTGCCGCCGAGGGAGACGCTATGTCGTGTATTCTCCCCATTCAGCACTTGCGCTACGATTTGCAAAGGGGTTTCGCTATCGGGCAGGCTTTTATTGACTTCATCGACAAGCAGATCACGATTTGTTTTATCTGCCCGAATCAAAGCGCCGTCGTTGATCTTGAAGCCAATATTGTTCGACTTGCTATCCCACCCTTCAATACGGAAAATGCTTGCCAGAATACCATCCACTTTTTCAAAAGGAATAGAAGTATCTTTTTGTATGCCGTCCCAGTCGATATGTTTAGCGCCTTGCTCTTCTGTGATGTGCACTTTAAGTGCATCGAGTGCCTTAAGGGACATGGCGTTTAGCTCGTCATTTGCCAACGCATCATCGATCATTTGCATCACACTGCGGCGTTCTTCAGTGCTAAATACAACACGGTAGAGAAGGTTTTCGAGGTTCTGGCCACCCATATCTGCGATGAGCGGACCGCGCGGGTCACGCAGCTCGCAGAACTTGATCATGGCATAGGATTTACCCGCTGCTGGGTCACCTCGCACGAAGGCAGTATAATTGTTTTGACCCGTTTGGGAGCGACGCAGCAGTTCTTCAAAAAATGGGAGCATGCTACGCGAGGGTAAGGAGCGGTAAAGTTTTCCCTGTACGGTCGCAGCACTTGGAATTGCCGACATCAGGATATAGGGATTGTCGCCCGATTCAATAACACCGAGTGTTTGTGTCGTGACGGGTTTGTCCTTCACTATCTTGGTTTCGCGCACCAAAGTCGGCAACGGAAAACCCGGTGTCCCAATCGCGTGGGCATATCTCTTTTCGTAATCCATAAGTCACTCGCTCCTTATATCATCATACTCTGGTGGGCTTTTTTCAACTGTTTTGCACGTTCGGCAAAGGTAATGGCCTGCGATTGCGCGGTCGAAACCATGCGTTCGCGCAACAATGCCAGAATTGCCGTATTGGCTTGCTCGGCCTTTTGGCATGGCACCAATTTCACTCGCTTGTCGCCATGAATATTTTGTAGGTCTTTAACCATCTCGCCCATTGCTGTGTCTTTGCGCTCATTAATCACTAGTACATCGAACGTGGTGCGAGGCGAATCGCGCAGGAGTTTATCAAGCACTTCTAGGCTCGGATGGTGGTCGCCAATATCGCCATCGGACACGGTGATGAAATGATTGTATCCGACGGGCTTTTGAGGATCTCCTTTGAGATCGGCATGCGCTTTTACCACAGGCGGGATCGCTGGTGCGAGGCTTGTTCCCCATCCCTGACTCTGCCGCAAACCACTGATGGCTTTACCGATGGTCTGTGGGTCGTTCTCGGGTTTCGTAATGAACAAGGGTGGGTTATTGCCCCACACCACGGTCCAAACATTGACGCCGCGTTCCCGCGTTTTGCGCAATGTTTCGGTGTTCAATTTACGTGCGGCCTCGTTCAACACACAACCGGTATTGATTCCCGCATCGATGGGTGCCAATTCGCGGCCACCCCATCCGTACATGCTGGCCGATCCGTCGATCAATAGCGTAATGTTAATCTCGGCTGGGGTGCGAGTCGTTTCGTCGACACGGAATTGCTTTGCGTCATGTTCGGTGACGGATTCCCCCATTGCCATTTTGACGACCAAGTCCGTATGACGTGGGACGCTGAAACGACCCATATTACCATCGGCGGGAAGCAGTTCGTATTTTGGTGTACGGCGAGCCGTCAAGCGTGACTGCTTTTCGCGGATAGCTTTAATCAGATGATAGGCCTGATTGATCTCGCTGGCATTGGCACGTTTTAGTTGCTCATAATCGGCAATCTCTCCCACTTTAGGGAGCGATTTTTTCGAAGATTTTCCACCTTGTGGGCTTTTTCCGCCCTTGCCATCTTGGACTTCATCGCCTTCGCCATTCTGCGCTTGGTCTTCTTGCTCTGCGGCTTGTTCGGCATTGTCCATTTTCTCTAAAATGGATGCAATACTGTCGCTATCGCCCCCATCCTTACCTTCGCCTTTTTCTTCGCCGTCACCTTCTTTGCCTTCTCCACCTTCGGACTTTTCTTTATCAGACTGTTCACCTTTGCCTTTGGCGGGATGGTCGGGCATGGGGACGCCAGGTAAGCTACCTGCGCCATCGACATTGACGGGTTTACCTTTCGCCCTAGGTGCTTTACCTGGTTCGGTGCCAGGATCGCCTTCGCCTTTGCCTTCGCCTTCAGCCTGTCCCTGCTGCACTTGCTGCTGTGCCTGCTGTTTCGCTTGTTCAATATAAGGCTGAACAAGTGGTTCGGCGTAGCGCGTCCATAAATCATCTTCGATTATCGCGTTGCGCTTGTCTGCATATTCATCTGTCTTGGCGGCAAGCCATGCAGGACCTTGTGCACGATCTAACGTGGCAGGTTGCAGATTCTCAAGTCCATAGGGCCCACCGCACAAATGTAGCAGATCCGCAAAAGCCTCTTGCGATGTAGGGGGAGGATCACCCGCAGTGCGTGGCAGTGCTTCAATCCATTCTGGCTTCACACCAATGCGCGCCCACCCCGCGGGCGTGTCCTCAAACAAGCCGTTATTCTTATAAAGCCCCATGCGAATCACCCGCGTAATGTTTTGGAACTTATCAATGTTGGTTGGGTTCACAGGGGCGGGGGGCTGATCTCCTGCTTCTGCCAAGGTCGTTTCGACTGTGTTCAGTGCTCGGTCGAGGGACTCTTCCGGGTCGGGTGTTACACGTGCAGCAAGGTTAATCGTATAGCGGTTGACGGGGCTATTTTCTGCTTCATCAAATAAACGATGCTTAAATTTCCATAAGGTGCCCAGCTCATGTAACCGTATATATTCGTCTGGTGTCAGCGAGGCCTGCTCACCACGCTTTTGCAATGCAGTCATTTCATCATAAATTTCTTGCAGTGGACCGGTGAGCTTTACCGTCAATTTACTATGACCTATTTCATGAAATATGATGCTGCGAGTATTTTCAAACCCCAGACACATGCTCATGAGCAAATCGATATTGATGTTATTTTTTTGAGGATCGAAATAAAACATCGAACCAGGGTCGCCCCATTTCAGCGTAGTACGTGGATTAAATTGGTCGCGTGCCATGGCAACTGCATGACGCATACGTTGGGTGCTGATATCACTGCACTGAGTTAGCTGCCGCCAAAGCGGCGAGGCGGTGAGTTTGCTGTCGGGATCACACGCAAGAACATTCAGATACGCCGCCCATAAAAGCTGCAATTCAGGCGTGGAAAGATTGGGTGGATTAGGTGCCGTTCCGTGCACCAACGCTTTTTTGATGTTGGCCTCTTCCTGTGCGAGAATGATCTGATCCTTCGCAGGGGCGGCATTTTTGATATCCATGATTGCTTTGTCACGGTCGGATGGGGTAAATGATTTTTGAAGGAGCTTGCGTGATAATGTACTTTGGATGCCTGTCAGCGGCAGTGCCAAAATACTGTCCAGATCTTTTGGCAATGCCTGCGCCATAACCCAACGTGCAAAAAAGAAGAAACAGATCCCTTTGTAACACAAAGAGGTTAAGTAATATTCACCAAAGAGTTAATATATAGTTAATTTTTATAGGATTGTCCAACAGCTATTTTAAAAAATAAATTTTTAAAATAAGCTACTTAGATAAATTCAGATGCCGCGCAAAATAGGATTCGCCTGCCTTTTCTACCAGAGTAACGGCTTGGTGAAGTCGCGTAGTGCCTATCCCTGAGATCACAAAAAATGGGCGATTATTTCGCTCCAATGCCAGAATACAGTCACGTTTAAAGCGCAGCCGATCATTTGGAAAATAACGGGCGGGGTCTTGTACCCAGGGTAGATCGACATCAGTAAGTAGCGTCAGATCATAATGGGTACATGCCGCGAGCGCTTCAAGCTCCGTAGGGCAATCGCCAAACAACCATTGATACCATAACGAGGTCATTAACGGGTCTGTATCGCAAAACAGAAAGCGATTAGCGCTTGTGAGTGCTTGCTGCTCGCTCGCCAGCTGCCTCTGTGCAATCATGAGCATATCAGATGGCTCAACCCTGCCATGCGCTTCAATATGCTCCCGCGCATATTCTGGCACCCACGTTGTGTCGAAATGCTCAGCCAGTTGGCGTGCTAACGTACTTTTACCCGTAGATTCCGGACCGAAGATACAAATACGCATCACATAATCTGGTTTCGCCGCTGGCGCTAAATAGTCCCAATATTCATACGTCCTCTCGCGAATACGTGTGGCGCTAATGGGATAGTTATTGCGAGGGATATCATATGGTATAAAGCTAGCACCAAGCACTTCCGCTAGCTTCACTCCATAATTCTCAGAAGCGAATAAAAACTGTGGCGCCTCTGGCAATAGTGCAAGCATAGTATCACGCCAGATATTCCAAAACCCCGGGTGCTCTTTAGGATTCTGTGGATTGGGTGCTGGAAGGTAGAACACTTGCGCCTCTGGCATCGTAGTTCGAATCCAAGCAATGCGCTGTTCACTTGATATCGGGGCATCAGGTAGGTTGTCGACGACAATATAAAGCCTTTCCACCTGTGATTGTGCGAATTGCATGAGCGCGACATGCCCGACATGCAGGGGCATGAATTTTCCCAAAACTAACCCGGATGATCTGTTATTTTTCATTGCGTTATACCTTCCAATATTTGATCAAGGTATAGCGTGAGTAATGCATGTGTTGCTGGAGGGCAGGTGATATTTGTACCCGCCAGCGCTTCATGGGTATTGGTTTGATCGAATTGCTGATGAGTTGCTTGAAATAAATCCATGGAACGAAAACGTGTAAACGTATGATCGCTTTTCAGAAGACGGCAGAGGGCCATATAAGTGGCCGCGGCTTCCGAATGATCGGTGATGTTTGGATGCCAGTTATTCGGATCACGCACTAAAAGAGTATAACCATATTCTGCAAGTACATCATGAATCATACGCAAAGAAAAGCGAGATGCACCGGCTATATGGTAACAACCCCTCTGATTGCCCTGTGCAATATACACCATCGCTCGTGCAGCATAATCAACAGGCGTCACGTCCAGTTCTAGTGATTCCCAGTCGCCTGCAGGCAACTCGCCGAGGCGTATCAGTCCACGAACGAACATCGCGAGGTAATCATGCACCGCATAACGCCCGCTTTGGCTATCACCTGTAATCAATCCAAATCGATAAATGCTCACAGGCAAGCCTTTAGCCGCGCATTGCTGCATAAAATTATCAGCCACCCATTTACTTTGCGCGTAACCACCATGAATCATTGTGGTGGTGTCAAACAGCGCATCTTCATAACAAATATCTGGTGGGTTATCGGCAGCTACAAACACCGAAAGTGTTGATGCGTAGTGAATAGCTTTGAGCCTGGTTGTGCTGGCAAACGCAACAATGCTTTGTGTTACAGCGACATTGGAGTGGTACAGCTCATCATAAGACTGCACCATATTAACTGTTGCGGCGCAGTGGAAAATAGAGGCAGTATTATGCAATAGCATCTGCCATGAAGCATTATTTAATCCCCATTGTGTTAGGGTTAAATCTCCGCACAAGACCTCGATACGGGCGCTGTACGTGGGTAGCCACACAGCACCAATAGTTGCCATGCTCTGCTCAATGCGTTTGCGTGCGGCCGCCGTGTTGGGCGCGCGGACGATGCAATAAATCATCGTGGCATCCAGTTCAACCAGTTGCTGCAACACTTGCGCGCCTAAAAAGCCTGTCGCACCGGTTAGAAGAATACTGCCTTCCGTGGATAATGGAAGCTTCAATCCAGCTTCGACATTTTGTTGTTGCGTGGGGGTAAGCTCGGAATCCCGACGTAATGCATTGGCGGCGACAGCATCACTTTTAATTCTCACGTCATTATCACTAAGCAGCGCGGCTAAACTTGCAATGGTACGATGAAGATTCAATGCGCTCACCGAGAAATGTAAACCCTCTTTTTCTGCTGAAAAAATGACTTCAAGCGCTAGCAGTGAATCGCCGCCCAAATCATCGAAAAAATCTGCCTCTATTGCAGGAGGAAATTCAAGCTGCAGAGCTTTTTGGATAATTTTTTGCAAGCCTGCCATGATAGGATTAGCCGAAAGAGGCGAACTCATTCTTGGATATTGGGGTGGCAGCGCACTTAAGGCCACATAATCAATTTTACCGTTCATATTGCGCGGAAGTGAGGCAAGTGCAATAAAGCGTTGTGGCTTCATCCACGAAGGAAGGCTGGTATTAAGCCATCTCCGAATTTCTTCTTCTGAGATAGGTTTTTTAGATTCGAAATATCCTTCTAGCATCATCCTGCCTTGGGTGCGCGGAGTAGTCAGTACCGCCGCACCATCCACCAACGGATGTTTTAGCATCGCGGCTTCAATTTCTTCTGGCGCAACTAATTGGCCGCGAATCTTGATCTGACGATCCTTGCGACCGAGAAAAATGTAGTCACCATTTACTGCTGGACGAACCATATCGCCGGTTCGAAAGAAGCGTGTATTATGTAGCGTGATGAACTTTTTACGATTCAGATCTTCGGCATTTAGGTAACTAATTGCTAGCCCCACGCCTGAAATATAAAGCTCGCCAGTCTCTCCTTGCGGCACAGGCTTTTGATCGTCGTCTAAGATGTGGTAGTTCACACCATGAATAGGTTTTCCAATGGATGCCGCGTGCCACTCAGTCGTGCATTGTACCATACTGGTACAA
Source organism: Alphaproteobacteria bacterium (assembly GCA_022841525.1). Lineage (GTDB taxonomy): Bacteria > Pseudomonadota > Alphaproteobacteria > Rickettsiales > UBA3002 > JALHRI01. The sequence continues at coordinate 10,125 of JALHRI010000009.1, forward strand.
ACTGTTGCTTCCGTAGGGCCATAAATATTGATGAGTCGGAACGATTGTGCCCATTTTTTTATAACTTCAACGGAACAAACTTCACCCCCAATCATAATTGTTTGCAATGTGCTTGGCATCCGCTCTGGCTTCAACGTGCGCAGTAATGACGGAGGAATATCTAAGTGTGTTATTGCGCGATCGAAGAGAACCTTCTCGAGGTTTGCTAGAGTTTCGAGTGTGGAAGTTGTTTCAATACATAGCATTGCACCACTCAGTAGCGTTGTACCAATATCGGAAATAGACGCATCAAATTGCGCAGAAAGTAGCCATAAGGCACGGCTATTTTTATCCATCGCAAAGAGCTCAATTTGCTGATCTAGGAAGTTCAATATGCCCGGGTGCGCAACCATCACCCCTTTTGGAGCACCACTGCTGCCAGAAGTGAAAATGATATAGGCCAATGACGTATCATAACTTGCTGATTCCGGCTCCATCATGATATCTAAATTCGCCTGCAATGTTGCCTTGGGCTTGGCAATTGATCGCATCAATTCGCGCCGGGCTCTCGGCAGCGAAGGATCAAGCGGCATGAAGGCTACACCAGACATCCAGCAGGCGAGAAGCCCCACAATATAATTGGCTGATTTACCTATCTCGAGTGTGACCAAATCGCCGGGACTGATAGCATGCTGACCCAACTTATGAGCCAGTTCTTGAGCGCTATCCCACAATGTCTGATAGCTTATTTCTTGTGCGCCATCGACGAGAAGCGCATTACGATTTTGGTGACTTGAGACAATTTCGTGAAAGCGACGGATGAAGGCATTCATAGTAGCCTATTAGCAGGTTTGTTTGGCTGTTGACGGTGCAAATGTCGCATAAACAATTCCGGTGTTTTGAACTGATGCGTCACATAGTGTGGTGGCTCATCCAGCAGACGATGCACCAGTATTGTTTCCATGCCCATCGCATGGGGAATGGCTAAATTGCGGTGGCTATCTTCGACTAGGATGCATTGTTCAGGCTGTTTTCCAAGCCGCGCAAGCATGGTTTCAAATGGTAACTCGCTCTCGTGTTTTTTCTGAAAATTATAATTCTCCATCCCTACAATGTGTTCAGGGGAGAAAAACGAGAGCAATTGCCGCTGTGCCAAAACCCGTTTAGCCCAGTCGGCACTGCCATGAGTGAGGGCGGCGTGTGTATGTTCCGTACGACGCATAAAGCTTGTAAGTCGAGCATAAGGAGGCATTTCTGCGATGTCGATATGCTCATGGTATAGCCGGTGCAGATCATTTAGTGTGATGGTGTTATCGCGGCAGAAAATTTCAAGCCCATTATGATGCGCATCAAATCCTTCGCGGGCGAGCGCTTCAGCCTCCTCTTGTGACCCGGGATAGCCCAATTGGCGCGCGGCAATTGCGGCGGCTGACACACAGCTGGCGTCAAATTTAGGAGTGAATGTGTAGAGGGTCCCGTCCACATCCCAGATGATTGTATCACGTGTCATGCAAATTTTTCCAGGCTATCACCATCATGCGTGCGCACGTATCATAAAGTGGGGCACTATCACTTGCTAGCACTTTGAAGCCGCAAAGTTGCAGCATTTTTGTTAAATCCTCCGCCGTGTACATCCGTGATTCACCATATTTTTGGCGTTTGGCTGCCTTGCAGCGCAATCAACCATCGTGAGACAATTCAGTCTTGCTTTGCAACATAAGTAACGGTGCGTAATCTCTATCAAAAAAATCCTACTACTAGCCTTGCATCTCTACAACCCATAGCGTTGCGCGAGCAGATGGCTCGTCAACATTAACATGAGAGCTGGCTCCGTCGCGATATGTTCTGCCATGCTTAAGTGAGGCAGTGAATCTAAATGTATGATCACTTTTTTTCTATCAAAAAAAGGCATGTTTTTAAAGGCAACGGAACGTAAGCAATCATTCACAAACTCAATCCCCTTGTCATCGTGCAGTAGGCCCAAGGGTGGAGCCATAAATGGGTGTTTCCGGCGCGCAATAATTTCCTCGGAAACGTAGGGTTTCATGGCTTCACGAAGGATATGTTTTTCAATGCCCGTATGAATTTTCCAGCCATTTGGAAGATCGCGTGCAAAGGCAAATAAATGGTGGTCGAGGAACGGTACACGTCCTTCAATGCTATGGGCCATTTCGCAGCCATCACCGAGAGTACGAAGGATGTAGTTTGCCAATGCGAATTTACACCATAAGTAGGTGGATTGGTGAATGCGAGAGCGATCCCGAAGTTGTAACGCGATTGGAAGCTTCGCTAAGAGGCGGCCGTAGATTTGGTCAGTGGGGTAATGCTGTGTGAAAATGTCATCCATAAAGCTTCGTAAGTGAAGGCCGATTGACGCCTTTGCGCGAATAAATTCAGGTACATAGCCTAGCGCTCGCTGAAATGGGATGACACAGAGGCCTTCTCCGTTAGCGATTTGCACCCCAGAGGAAACGATATTTTCTTCAAATAAAGTGTCGGGGGAACTCTCATCGTCAATTTTAAAATGCGGGTAACCAGCGAATAATTCGTCCGAGCCTTCGCCACTGAGCGCAATAGTGAATCCGTTTTTCGCAATCGAACGATTCAGTAAAAATTTTGCAGCAAGGTGCGAATTAATGGCCAAACCTTCACTGTAATAGACCGCATCAGATAGCGCTTCGGACATGGATTCACCGCTGGCGTTTACCACGTGAAAATCGGCACCTAGCCTTTCGGCGAACCGTTGTGCGATAATGCTTTCATCATAATTGTCATGCTTAAAACCAACGGTGAAACACGGAATTGGTTTGCCTAATTCTGCGCTGGCAATGGCTACAATACTTGCAGAATCAATGCCGCCACTTAAGTGACAGCAGATTTTTGCACCATCTGTGCGCAACCTCATTTTTACCGTATCTGACAATATGTGACCGAGCGTATCCACCGCTGTAGAGAAGCTGGTTATGTCGTGCGGTGATGACATTAACGGAAAATCCATGTCCCAATAGGGGCGCAACTGATGGCCGTTACTATCTGCAATCAGAACATAACCCGGCGGCAATTGCTGCACCTTTTGGAACATGGTCTGGTGGGGAGCGGTATACTGAAAGCAGGACACGTGGGCCATAGCATCCTTATCCCACGCAGCAGGAACGCCGGCGGCGAACAATGCCTTTGCTTCAGAAGCGAGGTAGAGTGTGCTATTAACCGAGCTGTAGCAAAGGGGCTTAATACCAAAGCGGTCGCGCCCGGCGATGAGTTTTCTATTGTATACATCATAAAGAATGAAGGCAAACTCACCGCGCAAGTGCGATAAAAAATCAAGTCCATAAGCATCGTAGAGATACAGCAGAATTTCACTGTCCGAACGGGTTTTAAATTGATACCCGCGTGCTTTTAATTGCTTGCGAATAGCTTCATCATCATAGAACTCGCCATTTATCACGGCCCAAATAGTCTCGCCCATGCTGCTAAGAGGTTGCATGCCGTTAACAACATCGCTGATGGCCAGGCGCCGATGGCCAAGCCCTATGGTTTGATCCTTGGATATCCAATGGCCTTCACCATCCGGCCCACGATTGATAATCGCATCAGTAGCGCGTTTTAGTTGCGCTAACGTAACCGGCGATTGAGAGGATAAAATTCCTACGATACCACACATGTGCTATGGTTTAAGAAAGATTTTTTTGTTTTCGGGTAACATTTTTTTACCCCCTAGAAAGCTGGTGATTTCCTCAAATGAGAAGCTATCGCCTAATAAATCATCCAGCTGTATGGAACGGGCATCTAATAGCGCAATTGCAGCCCCAAAATTGGCGTAATGTGCGCCGAAAATTTGCAATTCTTTTTGTACAATACGCGTAAGCTGCAAAGGCACGCTAGCATAGGGACGACTTTTTAATACCAGGATGCCCTTTGGGCGTAGTAGTGTGATCATGGCGTCAAAGGCGTTAGCGGTTGCCGATGTTTCAATGACAAAATCATAATGACTGTTGGGCGCGGAAATTTCTTGCTCTGGCAACAGAACATCGAGTTTTGAGAATCCTTGAGATGACAAGATTCGCCGTGTGAGCTCGCCGATACGATTGTCACCATAAATTGCGCCATACATGCTAGGCTGGATAGGGGTAGACATTACTGCTAAACTTGCCGCAACCGGTTCTAAATAGGCAGCCTCTTTGTCGGAAAGCGTTTCAGGAAGTGTATACACTAGGGAAGCGGGTACACGTATAAATTCTGCAAACGCACCATCCACATCTTTTCCTAGAGAAAGTATATTTCCGATGCCGTCTGGGAAGATTGGCATCACACCGACCCGTGCACCGATTTGGATATGGCTGTCTGCAGATCCTTTAGTATGCACCATGCCACAAAATTCATGTCCAAGAACCCTGCCAGGCGTACAAGGAATAAGCCCTTGCGCCAAGTAACTATCGGTTCGGCAAAGCCCCGCTAAGCTGACACTGATAATGACATCGTCAGGCTGCTGTATTTGTGGGATATCGCGTTCAACGAGCATTGGACCAGCAGTCGACGTAACGATCGCCTGCATGCGGCTATTGTCGGTTGGTAATGAGGTGCAAGATAATAATTGATAATCACTTAGCATAGAGTCAATATTCCGCCTGTTTTCATGTCTATAACAAGCTTTTTAATACTGTACCAGAGTAAGTTACCCATGTTTGGAACCGCTACAAATGAGGCTTTACCTAACAAATACCTCACCGACTATGCGGCGTGGGATCGGTATATGGCGCATGTATGGCAACCGCTTCTTGAGCGCTTTGGCGCTGCACAAGCGAAAACTATCGTTGAAGTTGCACCGGGTAACTCTAGTAAATTGGGGCTGGCTTTGGCCGAACTCCATTTTTGTGGTGAACTTTTTTTGGTTGAGCCAAGCGCCGCTGGCAACTATATTTTGGCGCACTACCAAGCGTTATTGCCAACGGCAAAGGTAACACTTATCAGCAAAAAACTTGGCGATTCGTTGTCGGATTTACCAAGCCGCCCTGGTCTATTGATTGCTAACCATCCGCTGGATGACATGTTGCTTGCGGTAGAGGCATCGCCGGAGTCGCTGGCTCAACTATTTGACAGCAGTCTTGCCCCTACTGAGATCGTCTCAAACCAATTTAGAGGACGCTGGACAGAAATAAGTGCCAACATCGAACATTTAGATACGATTGCAAACGCCGTATATGCAGAATGGCTCAATGCTATCAACATCATAAAACCCAGCGGTATTTTAGTGTCGCAATATGGGAGTTCCGCATTAAAAAATGCCCATATGGATGACTTAAATGCGAGCGCCAAATCTATTCTACGAAGATTACAATGTGCCCCCTTAGAAGACTACCTTGCAGACGCGGAATTACAGTCACTGCTGAATCGCAACAAACATTATTCTAACCACTATATAGGCACGGAAGTACTCGACGCGCACCACTGGTGGGCCGTAAGGTTGTTGGGTTAATGGACTCGCTGTTTGATATACCCGAAGCCGTTAAGCGAATGGGCGAGTCGCTCTTTTTGAAGCTACCACTTTATGCTTCGCCGCAATCCCATACTCCAATTTACATTAATCACGCGCTCTACGACGAAATATTTGGTTCTGAGTCCGAATGGCAGAACAAGGCACAGAAAATTACGGAGTTGTTAAGCGTTACGCTCGATCCGGGTCTGTCCGCCCAAAAGCAAATGGGGTGGGCGTATGTGGATTACCAATCAGATCCGCACTGGGGTTCGATGGCGGGGAATTTAGGCTCTGGCCGCGCTTATTACACGGGAAAATACTTCAACATTAAAGGTGAAAAAACACCCTTAGCAGTCTCTTCCCGTTCTCGTTTTTCCGATGGATTTCTGGAAATGGAACGTGGCATTTGGGAGACTGTGGTTTCCAATAGTTTAGTGCATGAGTTTTCGGTAGGCATACCCAACGTTCTCGCGATTTTGGATATGCATGAAACTTGCCATGTTGAGTGGCGCAATGAAGCGGTTCCAAGAGTAAAAATTATCCGTATTGACAGGGATGGCGCACTAGATCGCGTTTCTCATCTTCTTCATACACCCAAACCTATTAATGTGACCGAGTTAAAACAAACAGCAGAACAGTTTGGGAAACTCGAAGCAGAAAAGTTCACTTACCGCATTACCCATGGCGCTTGGTCGCCTGGTAATATTTCTATGCAAGGGCACCTCATTGATTTCGACACGGTTGCAGCAGTGAAAGGTCGTCATGCGCAACATAGTTCTAGCCCAGCATATATTGAAAATTACTTCGGGTTTGAGTGGATGGGGCTGAAGAAAATCCTCGAAGTTCTTGCCGCTGACGCACGGATTAATGTGGACAATATTGCGGCCGATACACTGGTCGAGTTAATGATGTTATCCCGCCAACAGCAGATTTCCAGGCGGCTTTCGTATTTAATGGGTTTCGAAAATCACGATGACGCTTGGCACATGTTCCGCGACGAGTTTGATGTACTCACGCAGCAGTTTTTGACATTAGCATCCATTGCCTATCCTAAAAAAGATGCTTTGTTTTGTAAAAATGGCTCAAGTAACACGATTCATGGATTCGATATCGCCTGCTTTATGCGGCATTACCCTTTGATGAAGCACGCGGGGGAGTTTACTAACCCAAAAGCACTATCGTTGATGATGGATATCACATTAGTGGACATGCCATTTTTAGAAACCATACCGCTGTGGTTAACTGATTCAGAGCGGCTACATTTGCAGCAATTGGTGTATGCAAGACTGGATACTCAGCTTATGCGGAGTTCAGAGGATTTACAAAGATGGATGGAGATTGCCCGAGATTTCATCGGTGCATATGATTATTTATTCGCAAGCATCCAACAGAAGTTTTCTACAGATACACAAAATTTAGAAGCTCGCGCTTACGTTATTAATGAGGATCGTTTTTATTTCCTTCCAGCATTTACACCAACCTATCTTTTATCCCGTCAGGCTAAAAACTTGTCTCCTCAGCAGATGGATGCTCGCATTCAAGAATTTATTTTTGCGAGCAAACGCAAGCCAATTCGCAATGAAAGTGGTTTCTTCATCACAGATACGAAGCTCTTTAAGGAAGGAACGTTTTTCTGGCAGCTTGATGGTGCGGGGGCATGCTACCCTGTGTTTCGCTTTCAATTGGATGGCTTAGCGATGTTCCCTGAAATGAAGTCAAGTACGAACTACAGCTTTACAATCGATGGTCTCGAAGTACCAGCTACCGTGATAGAAGAAACAGAAAAATCACTGGTGATTCGGGGCACAAAGCTTCCCATCGCTCATTTATTGGCTCATGCTTATCGTGAAAAAGCATTGATGTTTTACGAAATATTAATAAAGTGGGGGCAGAATTGGATGGCATTGACTGATTTTTTAGAAATCCCTACTGACGAAGCAGGGCCTAACAAACGCGAGCAACGAATTGAACTTTAACGAAACATTCGCCAATAAAGTCATCGAGCTTAGCTCCAGTAAGCTTGGCGGTGATCTGGGCAAAGCTGTGCGCACAGAATTGGAGCCGACGTTAAAGAATTTAGGCGGTGGAATTGCTCGAAAGCTGCACGCTCAGCTAGGTGCGGACGACAAGGATCGCAATCCGGAAGAAATCGCCGCGCTGGAAACTGCGCTTGCAAAAATAATGGCAACCAAAATTGTTGATCGCATTATTCTTCCAGATCTTGACGGAGTGAAAATCATTGCGGCGCCTAAGGTGTTGCGTAGCATTGCTGCAGACTTAGGTACTATCGACGAAGTGGCGCTTGGTAAGATTACGAGCAAAGAAATCTTGGAAGTAGTCACCTCTACTAACCCTAGTCGACGTGCATCCGCGACCCAAGCTAAACCGGCTGATGCACCAAAAGCTGCGCCGAAGCCCCGTCCTCAGGCGCGCCCTTCGTCTTCTAGTTCTGGCTCATGGTCTGGCCCATGGTCTGGCAGCAAAGGCCGTTCTGGCGGGAAATAATTCCCTAATTCGCTACTAGTCAAGTGCCTAGCGAACCGTAGAAGTACCCAATATTTCCCGGCGTGCAATGCGTGGATGATCTTTCGTTGGTCCAGCATACTGCTCAATACCTTCACGCAGCAGTGGGCCAGCATTCAATATTTCTACGCGTTCCGCTAGTTCCGGCGATTTTGCGTGTAATGTTGCCAACTTTGCTTCAACATCCGGTAATGTATTGGTGACAACGAGTGTGTCGATTGCGTCTCTGTTATCATCGGTTTTTTGCAATAGAATCTTTTCAAATCCATTCGCTAATATTCCATGAGTTACGTAGGCTGTTACCGATTTTGCGCCGAGCGATTTTAGCAGCTTAGCGCCTTTGTAGAGGGTGCTGCCGCCATCGGTCATATCATCGACGATGATGCAATCTTTACCTGCCACATCACCATAATCATAAGTAGGTTCAGTATCATGGACGCTGATATGTTTTTTCTTAATTCCGAAACGGTGTTTCAGGGCTTCTTGACCTGCGGCTCCAAACGTCGCTTTTATCAACTCTTTGGCGCGTTCTTGGCCTTCATCAAGCGGTTTGTCCGAACCGTCCGGTGCACCGATCATGACGTTGGAAATATTTCCAAACCGAGTTTTAATGTCGGCGGCAAAAAGCTTTGTGGCGGAGCGCGCATAAAACTTATCGCCAAATTCTGCCTCAAACGGCTTCATGCTATCTTGTGAATGGGGCGTAAGGGTAATCACCCCATCAACACCTGCTGCCTTGAGTAATTTGGCTAAAAGCGCAGCACCTTCTGAGGTGAAACGTTTATCGAATGGTCGATCCTGGCGATCTAGCGCCTTAAACGGTATCACTGCAACGACTTCGCGTGCACCGGCACGCTTGGCAGTATCCGCTGCTAGAAACAAATGCATCAAACTACTGCTGACAGGTGCGCCAGAGGATTGGCCAATGAACACCCGAGCACCCTTGATTTTATCGACGTTGCTAGCGTAAGTCTCTTTTTGCCCATGGTATAATTCGGCAAAAGGTTCATCGTTTTCATTGCCGAAAAAACCAATGCTGGCTGGGATTTCTCCTAGTTTTCCATCTGCTTTCAGATCATTTGCAATGGCTGGTGCTAGATGATTGCCGACGAGTAGCAGGTCTTTTGCTATTGCTTTAGAAGTGAATAGCTCTGGCATGGCAGTTTGTATCATGTCGAAATGATCGGGGATACCAACGCCATCGCGCGTAAGTGAATCAATGGCGACACGTCGTGCAGAGCCTGGTTTGGCATCATCCCCCGCCGTGAGTTTTGTGTTCGCCAGATCTGGCACGTCAAAGCGTACGGCTTGCGTAGAGACCATAAAAATATCGCCTGCCTTAATGTCGTATTGGGGTAAATCTGATTTTGCGACACGCACATCAAATGGGCGATCCATATTGCGTGTGCCTACGAGTTTCCCTTCGCCAAGCGTTATGCCGACTTCTTCCATCGCTTCGCGCACGGCAGCCTGCACGGCACTTTCGGTGCCACCACCTTGCAGTGGGTCCATAAATCCACCCGGCAAGGCTGGCTTGCCTTTGCCGGGGTCGTTTTTGCGATCGATCATGACGACGAATTTGCCATCCGTGATAATGGGATCGACCGCATGGACTACATGCGCTTGTACCGTGCGGCCATCGGCAAGTGTGATTGGACCCAATGCATGAGCAGCTCTTTCCGGCGTTCCTGTGATTTTGAGTGCTTTTGCTCGTTCGATAATTTCCAGTCGTGCGGGGTCGTTTTTATCAATCATCCAATCCATGAAAGCTCCAGCGTAAAATTATTAAAAAATGGCTCATTAATCTTAGTTATCTTGCGTATCAAAGATATATTCAGAGCCTATTGTAAATAGCTGCGCCAAAACTGTAACAAAATCTTAATATTTGTTACGATCAATCCTGCTATAAGATGGCGTTTATTGAAGGAGATAATCATGGGATATTTAGCTGATAATTTTGCTATCGATAAGACTACACCCGTTGCAACGGATGCCTACCATGCGACGACCTCTCTGGGGTATTGGAATGAAGGTCGGCATAAAAACCATGCAGTCTCCTACATGTTCGCGCGCAAGGAGCCGTTTAACGGCGGCTACACCGTGGCGGCGGGCCTTGAGGGTGCGATTGATATTCTGAAACGCTGGCAGGAGCATGGGTTTTCCGAGAGTGATGTTGCTTGGCTGAAAGCGCAGAAACGCCCAAGCGGTGAGCGCAAATACCCCGACGCATTTATTGATGAGATTAAAACTTGGGATTGGAAACTGAAGATTGATGCGGTGCCGGAAGGCTCACTGGTATTTCCGCAAGAGCCGGTGATGCGTGTGGAAGGCCCGATCGCGCAGGTGAAGTGGTTTGAGTCGGTCGCGCTTGGGATCATGAACAAGCAGCAAGCCTATGCCACCCACGCTGCACGACTCGCCGATGTAGCGAGCAAAGATTTGCCCAACGGTGCACCCAAGGCGAGGGCAAGTGTTCAGGGAATGCGCCGTGATGAATTTGCTTCCAGCATTGCCGCATCCCGCGGGTTGGCGCTGGGTGGCTATGCCAGCACCTCAACCGGCAACGCTTCTAAAGCACTGGGCCTGCCGTGGGTAGGCACGATGGATCATGCATGGGTGATGACACACCGCGCAGAGATCGGTTCTGTATCTTTGAAAGAACTATTCGAAATGCGTGACGAAGGCCGCATTGATGAGCTGCAGGATGCGCTCGCGGGAGATGCATTCCGCAGTTATGTATTCTCGCATCCGGAAAATGGTGTGCTCCTACTCGATAGCTACAATTCCGAGCAGGGCCTAGAAAAAGCCATCATCGTATTCAAAGAAATGCGTGAGCTGGCGCAGGAGCGCCCGGAGCTGAATCTCGGGGTGAACGGCACTTATGGTATTCGTTTTGATTCTGGCGATTTAACGGCCTATTCGAAACTAGCGCTTCGTCGACTGGCCGAGGAAGGCTTCGTCGAAGGAGTCACGCCAGAACAGGTGAGTGGCATGAGCGATGCCGAGCTCCTGCCCTATGGCGCGAAGAGCAAAATCTTCAACGCTCCAGCCGATGGGCTGGATGAATATACCGTGCAGGAAATGCGTGAGGCAGGCTGTTGGATGACCTCCATTGGCGTTGGAACTGCTGGGTCGCATGTGGCGCCTACGGGTAACGTGTATAAAGCAGCCTGCGTGGAAATGGATGTGCGGCGTGATCCAAATGTGCGCGGCGAAATGACACCAGTGAGCAAAATAGTTTCCAGTGCTCCAGCAAAATCTTCAAACCCAGGCTTCATTAATTCACGCCGTTTCTATGATGAGAGCGGCAAGCTGTCACATATTGTTATTTATGATGATGCGCTAGGGCTAGACCCTGAAAATCGAATGGTAAACATGCGCGATTTCAAGGATGAGAAAACCAACCCCATGGTAGCGGAACAAGGACAAAATTCGCTGGTGCCGGTGTTTAATGCTGATGGTAGGTATGTTTATCAGGAGCCAGCGAAGAAGGAAACCTTCCCTGGCAGCGGCTATTTTGTAACTGATTTGTTTAAGCTCGCCGACACGGTAGCGCATAATCTCAATACGTTGCCCGAGGCTGTACGACGCGTTGTGCGCAACCCTGAGGATGTGTTGAAATCGTTGTTGGCCAAGGCATTCCATGCTGCAGCGAAAGAGGGCAAGTCGGAGTTGAGTGTCGATATCGCCACCATCAAAGCGCAGCTGCCGCCTGAAGTACAGCATATCCCGATTTACCTCGATCATAAACTTTACGAGCAACGCCGTGCGGTTGAAACACGTCACAATATTCAGGCCTCTGGCGGTGTGGATGTCTATGTGGAACGTTTCGATGGAGGCAATGACGGCCCCAGCGCCACTATCAGCGGTAAGCTCTTAGCAACCCCGGGCATTATACCAAAAATTCGCTAACATTTAGGAGGAACCTATGGTTCACACTTACATACAGGATGGCAAGAAAACAGCGTCGATTAACGTATTCATCGACCCGCAATGGGGGTTTTCAGATCCCACGGTGCCGGTGGCGAAGGGCGGCTCTCTCTATGTGCCGGGTGGCGAAAAAGCACCGGAAAAAATGGGTAAAATCATCTCTGAAACGCGCGGTGGTATTTTTATCATCGGGCAGGATTACCATCCTAAAAACCATATTAGCTTTGCGACAAATCACCCGGGCGTAATGGAATATCGGATCGCGAAATACAAAGCGTTTCTAAGCAAAAACGGGCAGGAAATCCCTGATGATGGAATCCTGTATGAGCAAGCACAACAGCCAGTTCATTTCTTTCATGGTTTTGAACAGCCGCCCGAGCCCTTCCCATTTGAAGAGATGGTAATAGATGCGGATGGCGACATTATCGGAATCAAGGAGGCAGATGGACGTATTCGTCACGTCGAAGTGCGGACGGAAAGTGGCAAGCCTCCCTCAGAGAAAGACCGAGGCCGTGTTACCAAAGTGCTGGATACATATTTTGATAAGAGCTTTGATGAGCAGCGTGCGGAGGGCACACTTTTGCACACGCAGACGCTATGGACGCGGCACTGTGAGCAGGGCGAACAAAGCAGTCTTTATCCAGAGTCCATGAACCTTCCAAAAGGATTGCGTGAGAAGCTTGCGGGGGATCTTAAATCAGACATTATTTCCTATCATGATCCTGAAACGGGCAATCAATTCCATATCATACGTAAAGGTGCGCATTCTGAAATTGATAGTTATGGAATTGGCATTGAAAACGACATGGAGCCACTCAAGCATTCGTGGGATTTATTTAGTGAATTATCGCGACAGCTGAGAAAGCAAGGAGTTGAACAGGTGCAATTCAACGTAGGCGGTCTGGCCACAAACTTCTGTGCCGAATTCTCGATCAATAATATCGCGGATTACCTCTCGGCACCGTTCAAAACAAAGAACATAGGCGTCAAAATAAATTTTGTTCCAGAGATTAGCTGCCCCATTCCAATTCCGGGCGATGCAGATGTTCCTTTCAGTGCAGATGGCGCCTATGAACGTATGCGGCGTTCGCGCGGCGTCGGCGAGATATCCATCGCTGAGATTATCGCAGCGGGTAAACCCGGCGCTGTTATTACAGGTAATTTATCCGCCCAAAGGCAAGCACAGAAGCAGCAGTTGTAATGACTTCCTTCGCGCAAAAACTGGAGCAGAAACGTCCCCAGAATATCTATCTGGTGACGGGTGGACGTGACCATACGGCGCGGCCAGCATGGTATTATGTGCAGGTGGAGTCACATTTGAAACTTCGTTTCGAACGTGCCATCAAATCCGGCGCGATGAATGTGAACGAATTTGGCCGTATCCTTGAGTCTTGCTATGGCGAAAAGCCGCCTGAACTCACACGTGCTCGCATGAAACGCGATTACGGATTTGAGGGCTAGATGATTAAACTTCCCGAAGGATTAATGGAAGCAATGCGCGAGGTAGCACGCGAAGCTGGTGATAATGCACTGCGCATGCGCGAGCAATATGAGTTTAAGGAATAGAGATGACAGCAATACGCTACAGCGACTTTGAACAGGCTAAAGCCGATGGCATAAAATACATGCTTGCGGTGGGCCGCAGGCAGCCGATGCATCAGGGGCATCTCAAAACCATTCAGCGCATTATGGAACAAGGCTTCACGCCGATTATCGTGATCGGTTCAACCAACACGGCTGAAAAAGTAAATGGGCTCGCCGACCCACTTTTCGAGCCCGTTTCCAATCCACTCACACTGGAACAGCAACGCGAGCAGATTCGTTTGTCGTTACCTGGTAAGGTCGAAGGGAAGGATTATCACCTTGTTCCATTTCCTGATCTTGGCGACAACGAGAAATGGAACCAAACATTGATTGGTACGCTCAAAGGCCAAATTGAGATTGACGGGAAATACCCGAATCTGCTGGGCCAGACGGCATTTCATTTCATTGGCAAACCCGAGGATAAGAGGCCACGTCGTCTTGTTTCAGCCGATGGAAAAAGCGAAGAAGTACTAGCCTATTTTTGGGAAGACACGTTCGAGAAGCTAGCATTACCGGTGTTGAATGACTCCCTACATGAAGAAGTGCCCGCCGAATTATCTGCCACCTCGTTGCGTTCACTGGATATTAATCATCTAAGCGATGCAGATCGCGCACTGTTTGCGGCACCAGATTATGTAGTCGAGCAAGCGAAGGCAGCACGCGATAGTAATCCAGATAAAGCTCTGCTCATCGATATTCCTGTTACGGCGTTCGACCTCACCTTACAGCGTCTTGCGCAGGAGAAAAAAATTTCCACGGCAGAAATTATCGCGGAAGCAAAAAAAATGGATTCAGTACTAACGCTCACATCCTTGCAGAATGCTGCCCGCACTCTCAACGGTAGTATGCGTAAATTTGTTCCTACTGTACCTCTCAAGATTGCTTCAGCTAGTCTCAATCAAACTGTTTATGATTTTGCCACTAATGTACCAAATATTCTTTCGGCGATTGATAAAGCGGTGGCCGATGGCGCGGATGTACTGGCGCTTGAGGAGCTTGGTCTGACGGGCTATTCCGCTGATGATTATCATCAGTGGAACAAGAATAACGACGAGGTCTGGAAACATATCCAGCTCATCGCGCGCTATGCGCAATCAAAAAACCCAAACCTGATTATTTCACTTGGTACACCGTGGCATTATGCCGACAAAACGGCACATGCGAGTGATGCAGCCTATAACCTTAATAATCGCCCCTATAACACGCAAATGACCATCAGCGGTGGCAAGGTGTTGGCGATCGCTGCCAAGTCAATTCTTGCAGACGGCCCAGCGGAATATGAGCCACGACAATTCCGCAACTGGCCGTTTGAGAAAGGCACTGTGCCTATCACGCTGCCAGATGGTAATGTGGTGCCCTTTGGCAAGCCCATCGTTTCCTTCGGCAAGGATGGGCAGCGCTTTACCCTGACGCATGAAATCTGTGCCGATGGTTGGCCGGGGGTGAATGATAATCTCACCATCAATGCCCGCGAACAAGCGCAAGCACGACACATCGTCAAACAGTCAAAAACGCATGATTTAAGCGTGGTGCTGAACCCCAGTGCCAGCAAGCCCGAACCAGCACTCAATAAAGAGAAGATTCGTGCGGAAGGGCTTTGTAAGCAGGGCTCAAAATATTGTGGCGCGTTTGTGTACACCAATTATCTCGGCTCAAGCTCTGGCACTTATGCAGCTGAAGGAAGCCAAATCTTTGCGCAGGACGGCAAAATTATCCATCACGGTAAGCGTTACCATTTTGGCGATGTATCGTACAGCAGCGCAGTGATTGATGTGCCGTTAGCCGAGCGTGGCGCGCCGGACGTGGTAGCCCCACACGAATATCGCACCCATGATGCGCTCCGTACAGGACAGGAAGCGGCATTCGAAAAACATGAACCTGAGCAGCTCGCCATCGAGGAATATGCGCGCAGTATTTCGCTGTGGTTGCGCGATTACATGCGCAAGCAAAGCTGGCCCTGCCAGGGTTTTGTTATTTCTCTTTCCGGGGGCAAAGATTCAGCCTACGGCGCGATTGCCGTCACCACCATGGTCGAGCTGGAAGTGAAAGAAAACGGCATTGCCGGATTTTTTGAGCATTTCCCAAACCTGAAATACAAAGACGATGTGCTGCGTATCGAGCGTGAACAGGGGCAAGAGGCAGCTATTGATGCGATCAAGAAGAACCTGCTCACCTGCGTTTATTTGCCTACCGAAAATAGCTCGGCGCGCACCGAAAATGCTGCTAGATTCCTGATTGAAGGCGGTGCATTGCCGGGTGGCACTAACGTCAAAGGCATCGGTGGAACATTTTATGTCGCGCCCAAGCAGCGCGTGCTGGATGAAGAAACCATCGCCTATAGCGGCTTAAACGTCGATGCAGTGGCTCGTTCGCATCGCGCGATCATTATTGATGGAATGGATAGTGACGCATCGGTGAAAGATGCGATTCGTGCACTGCCAGAAACGCTGCAGTACGATATTGCTGCGGCCGAAATTGTGCGCCGCATTAAAGCCTATGTAAATGCCGAAAAAGGCAGCAACCCAAAGCTGCCGGATTATATTACGCAACATTGCGTCAAGCCAATTCCGACATGGGCAAACCCGGATGATGATGTGACGCTGCAAAATATTCAGGCCCGCGTGCGGCTTCCCACCCCGTGGACGGTTGCGAATAAAGAAAGCAAGCTGGCGCTTGTTACTTCCAATAAATCAGAAGCAGCGCTTGGCTATACCACGGCTGGTGGTGATATGCATATGGGCGGTGCGAACCCTATCGGCGGTATCGGCAAGAACCAAATCATCAAAAGCCTCAAATACTTTGCCGAACATGGACTGGAGGGGTTGCACCCAATTCCCTCGCTGCATTTCGTCAATCAAGAAAAGGCTTCGGCTGAATTGCGTAAAGAAGTTGAAGGTACTCCCGCACAGACAGATGAGAGCGATCTTGGGTTTTCCTATGCGCAATCTAAGGTGATAGAGCAGCTCCTTATCACCGATCGTAGAACACCCGCTGAAGTATTTGCCGCGCTTAAGGGCAACACGCTTTTCCCTTCCGATGAAACGGCGCGGCGCGATATTCTCCTCAAATTTAGCCAGCGTTGGGGAAGTTCGCAATTCAAACGCATCATGGGTACGCTTGCGCCCCATGTCGGGGGCAATAATGACCCACATCAGGCCGTGCGCACTACCGTGCTTGGCGATCATTTCCGTACCGGTATGGCGCAAGTGACGCTCGATGTAATGGCAGATAAGTTAGGTGGGCCGGGCCCCTTCGAGCGCGCTTTCCAGATGCGTATCGATGACGCTAAGGAACTCGCTTCACTGAGTGCGGTGTTTAAATCGCTGTTGCTTGGCAAATCGATTCCAGAATTGTTATCGCCAGATCTGCGTAGTGACGTAAAGGCCGCGAGTCGCACCGGCAAAGCGGCTGAGGCTTATATTGAACTGACGCCACAACCACGTGGCAGAGCGATCGCGTAAACGAACGCCTGCACATACATCATCCCCACGTTCGCGCGGGAGGCAGCGCTGCTGACTGACGATGGAAATGGTGCGCAATCTGCACGAGAGCATGCAATTACCCGCTGAGGCATTGATCCAGGATTATGCGGTGCGGGCGTAGTTGAAAAATATGAGGGGGCTATTCGCGTTGTTTTTTGGAAGGCCTTGGAGCATTGCAGATTGCTAAGTGCACCCGCATAGACTCTGCCATTTTGATTTTGGCAGGGTTTCGAAATCCGAGTCCGGTTTGGTGGAGCTAACCGGAAAAAGATCGAACTTTTTACACGATTTGATAAACAGTATAGAGTCCCTGAATTATCTTTGGAACCATACTGAATTACCAAATTATGAATACTAATGTCGTACCCATAATCGAAGCAGGACAATCTACCGCAATAATTGGCTGGTTAGATGGAAGTCCCGACGACAGAATCATTAGTGGGAGCGAGAGATGGCACACTATTGTTTTTGTAGATAAAATTTCTGTTCCTACCGATGAGCTGCTGAAATTAAAGAAGTGGAGCATCACAGCCAGACGAAAGAATGGTGATTCAGATTCAGGATACCAAACCAAGTTTATTAAGTGGTTTTTGGATCAAGCGAAGAAGGAGAACATCAAATTTTTTCTAATGAGTTTCCAAGATAAGGATGTAGCCGTAATTCAAGATAAGATTATCGATAATATGAAATTAAGGAGTTACCTCACTAAGCAGGATAAGTCAGTTCTAGTAAGACTTCATCAGAAACATGAGGTTAATATAAATGAAGAAACTTTTGGATATATAGTTATGCTCGCGGAGATTCTTGCGACTGTTCAATACAACCAAGTTAAAGTTAAAAATCCTTATCATCAGCTGATTGTAGTCCTTGATTATTTAAAAGGAGACACGAAGGATGATTTTTCACATGGTATGGTCTTAGGAGATTTTGTAAGACTTCAGAAAATTGGTTTGGTCAATTTTAGATACGCCCCAGCTTCTGATACAACCTACGGGGCATTGCTAGCCGACAATCTAGCTGGATTATTCAATAAAGGATTACAAAAGCCGGACAGTCTGACAGGTGGTTTCCTAAGATGTTTAAAAACACTTCCATTAGGCCATAAAATTAAGTGGAGCATATTGTCAGGTACCTCATGGGTATCATGGAATGATACAAGCCATCATAATGAACCTCCTACAAAGTCCACTCGAAAGAAGCTAAAAATCGCTACCGATTTTAATCGTAGGGATTCTAAAGGGTCTGTTCTCTAGGATTGGTAGACGTTAGAGGAATAAACGAGCCAGAGGCGAATAGTTCAAGCTATCGAATGATGATGTGAAAGCTCTTCGCAAAAGAAAATTTATGTAAAAACATAGAACTCCCTAAAATTGGCTCTTGGCTTGTATTTCGAGGTGAAGCGGCTCATTTTCAGTGTTTGTATTTTTATTGCTAACCAAAAAACCTAGAACTCCGCAAAACTCTTGGTCAGAAGCCACCACAGAGGAATCGAACTTTGATTCTGGAGTTATGGTGGTGTGTGGTGACCAATCGCCATTGTACGCTCAGCATTTTCGCTGATTTCTTTCGCACACTGATATGAAAGTTAGTTTTGGTCAGATCGAGGTGTGTGGTGATCACTCACCAATGGACGCTCAGTATTACCCTGATAACCCCCAAAATACAGTGTAAATTCCAATTTTTACTGGGAACAGGTACATCGCGTTGCCAAAATGGCAGGGAAAATCTAGATTGCTGCATAATGCATAAAAACGGTTTCAGGGAAACAACAGGGAAAAGTCCTGTCGATAACTTGAAAAAATTCACATTGGGTTACGGTGATTTCCAACGAATTTTTTTACAATAACCGCTTCAGTTTTGGTGTGAGCCATTCTTCGAAGTCGCGCACGTAATCAAACAGCACCGGCACGAAGATAAGGCTTAAGGCGGTGGAAGAAATCAGCCCGCCGATCACGGCAATCGCCATTGGTGCGCGGAAGGCGGTATCAAGCCCCAAGCCCAGCGCGATGGGTATCATGCCCGCCAGCATGGCAAGCGAGGTCATGATGATGGGGCGGGCGCGGACTTCGCAGGCACGCATGATGGCTTCGCGGCGTGGCACACCCTGATGGATCATTTCCAGCATGTAATCCACGAGCAGGATGGAGTTTTTATCGGCGATGCCCATGAGCATTAAAATGCCAATCACGGCGGGCATGTTAAGATCCGTGCCGGTGAGCAGTAGCATCAGGAACGCGCCGCCTATGGAAAGCGGCAGCGCCGCCATACGCGTAAACGGTTGAATGAAGTCTTTGTAAAGCAGCACCTGAATCGCATAGACCATCATCAGGCCTGCGCCGATGGCGGTGAGGAAACTGGCGAACAGTTCCGCCATCACTTCCGCATCGCCGGTGTTGAGCACTTTTACACTCGGCGGCAGATTTTTCATGGAAGGCAGTGCATAGATTTCCTCCAGTGCTTTGCCGAGCGGAATGCCGTTCAGGTTCGCTTCCAGTGCAATTTTGCGCTGGCGGTCATAGCGCTCAATGCTGGTAGGACCGAAGCCGAAGCGAATCTCCGCCACGGTGGAAAGCGGCACACTCCCACCCGAAGCAGTAGGGATTTGCAGGTTCTTGATAGTATCGAGCGACGTCGCTTCACCACCCGCCAGCCGCACGCGGATGGGTATCTGGCGGTTGCCGTAATTGAACTTGGCGAGGTTGGCCTCAATATCACCGATGGTGGCGATGTTCACGGCATCGCTCAAGGCCTGCACGCTAATGCCCAGCTCTGCAGCTTTAGCAAAATCCGGCACGATGACGATTTCTGGTTGCTGGAGACTGGCGGAAGTGCCAACGCTGGAGATGCCAGTTAGCCCGCGCATCTCGCGCTCGATGGCTTCGGCGGCTTGGGAAAGTGCTGCCGCATCCTCGCTCACCAGCGCGATCATGATGTCTTTCGCACCGGCAGAGTTGGCAAACTCTATCCGCATGTCAGGCAGTTTTTTAAGCTCCGGCAGGATGCGGTTTTCAAAGTCGCGCTGGCTGATGCTGCGCTCTCCTTTAGGCACCAGCTTAATGTCTAAGCTCGCGATGTTCACGCCCGCCGCACCACCGCCGGTGTTGGTTGGGCTGCTCATACCCTGCGACCCGCCCGCCACGCTGCTGAGCAAATACATCACTTCCGGCTGTTTCTTTAGTATCTCTTTGACCTGCTGCGCCGCCGCGTCGGTTTGCTCTACTGTCACGCCGCGTGGCAGTTCAATCGTCATGCGCGATTGCGAGAAGTCTTCGTAGGGAATGAAGCCGGTTGAAAGAAATGGAATCATCCCGAACGATAACACCATGCTGAGCACAGCGATGCCCAAGGTTTTTAGGCGGTTGGCAAGCGTCCATTGTACTAGTCCGTGGTAACGCTCCGCGAAGCGGCTAGGCTTTTCTTCGTGATGACTAGGTACTTTGAGCAGATACGCGGCAAGCATCGGTGTGAGCAGCCGCGCCACCACCAGCGAGAAAAACGCCGCGATGGAAACCGTCAGGCCGAATTGGATAAAAAACTGCCCCGCCAATCCCCCCATAAAACTTACCGGTGCGAACACGGCGCAGATGACAAGTGTCGTCGCCACTACCGCCAGCCCGATTTCATCGGCAGCAACCATGGCGGCATCGTAGGGCTTTTTGCCTTCCTTCATATGCCGGTGAATGTTTTCAATCTCCACAATCGCATCATCCACGAGCACACCCGTGACCAGCGAAATCGCCAACAGGCTTACGGCATTCAGACTGAAGCCTAGGAAGTACATGCACAAGAAGGTTGGAATGATTGAGAGCGGAATGGTAATCGCCGCAAGCAGCGTGGCACGTTTATCGCGCAGAAAGAAAAATACGACTATGATGGTAAGAATCGCACCTTCAAAGAAGGTATATATGGTCGAGTGAAAACTTATTTCGGTGAACTCGACCAGCGAGAAGATTTTTTTGAAAACAATAGCGGGGTTCTGTTTTTCAAGTTCGGCAAGCTTTGCTTCCACTTTATCACCCACCGTAACTTCGCTAGAGCCTTTGGAGCGGAAAATCTGGAATGTCACGGCGGGTTTGCCGTCAAGTTTGGTGATAGAGCGCACCTCCGCGCCGCCATCGGTCACAGTGGCAATATCACCAAGGCGCACCTCACGCCCGCCGCTAAGGGCAATGCGGGTGTCGCGCAAGGCTTCTACCGTTTTAACATTGCCGAGCGTGCGCACGCTGTATTCCGTGCCTTCCACGCGCAATCGCCCACCGGGAAGGTCGATATTGGTGAGCGCCAGCTGACGGCTGACATCGGCAGCGGATGCACCGAAGGCCGCGAGCTTGGCGGCATCGAGCGTTACGGTGACTTCGTGGCTGATGCCGCCGGAACGCTGCACACTGGCTACGCCGCGAATGGAGAGCAGTTCACGGCTAAGGGTGTCGTCAATATACCAGCTGAGTTCCTCGGTGCGCATCTCCGGCGCTTCGACGCTGAAGACTAAAATCGCGCCGCCATCGATTTCCACGCGCTGCACGTTCGGCTCTAAAATCGAGCGGGGCAGCTGGTCGCGGATGTTAGAGATCGCATCCCGCGTGTCGTTCATCACCCGGTCGAAATCCGTTTCCAGATGAAACTCAATGGTGGAAACGGATGTGCCTTCAGAAATATTCGAGGTGATATGCTTCACGCCTTGAAGACCAGCAATCGCGCCTTCCACCCGGCGCGTCACCTGCGTTTCCATCTCGGTTGCTGAGGCTCCGGGCTGGCTGATGGTGACGCTCACAATCGGCACCACCACGCTCGGCATGTTATTAACCGGCAGCTTTAAGAACGCCACCAGCCCCGCCACGGTGAGTACCAGAAACAGCACAATCGGCGGGATGGGGTTACGAATCGCCCAGGTGGAAAGCGGCATCGACATTAATTGGCCTCCGCCTTTGGTTCTATAGGGCTAACCGCATCACCCGCTTTCACAAACGCGCCTGCTTTGGCGATGACACGCATTTCCGGCTGCACGCCCTCTACCAGCACGGTATTATCCTGCCTTGATGTGAGTGTGATGGCTTGGCGGGCGGCTTTGTTGTCGCTGCCTATCACCCACACGAAGCGCCCCTCAGAATCCTCCTGAATGGCGTTGGAAGGCAGTGCGAGGCCTTGTGTGTCACCCACTAGAATATCCCCCCGCACGAAGCTGCCAACAATCAGCGTAGCATTATCTTTAATGGAAACACGCACCAGCGCCGTGCGTGATGCTGCGTCAATCTGTGGTGCGATCAGCCGCACCGTGCCTTGCCATTCTTGCTCGCTGCCGGTGACGGACAGCGTGACTGGCTGCTTTAGGCGTACCTGTCCGATTTCGGCCTCTGGCACTTTCAATTGCGCTTCGATTTGGCTTCCCTGCGCAATGCGAAACAGCGGCTCGCTGGCATTCACCAATTGGCCAAGCGTAGCGCGGCGTTCATAAATCACGCCTGCTTGCGGCGCGGTGATGGTGGCGCGGCGCACCGCTAGTTTTGCATCCTCAGCGCGTGCTTTGGCGGCTTCCATCGCGCTACGTTTTTCTTCCACGGAAAGTTTGCTCACCGCGCCGCTATCTTTAATCGGTTCAATGCGGGCATATTCATCCCGCGTCTTTTGGTACTCTGCTTCCAGCTGGCGGGCTTGCAGTTCAAGGCTTTCGCCATCCAGTACGGCCAGTTTCTGGCCTTTCTTCACGCTGTCGCCCACATCGACGAACAGCTCCTTCACGCGCACGCCAGAAAGCTCGGTCAGCACCGCGATTTCTTCACGCGGAATGAGCATACCGGTGGCGCTGATGCGCTGATGCAGCGTTTGCTCAGCAGGCTGCACCACGGATACGGCAAGTGATTCCGTGCTTTCGGTTGCTTTGGGTTTCTCATCGCGTCCGAATAGTTTGAAGGCGGCATATCCAGCGATAACGATGATGATAAGTAAAAGAAGTTTGCGGCTCATGGGGTTGGCTCGTTCGTTGAGGTGGTTGGAGCGGGAATACCGCCGCCCAAGGCTTTGGTCAGCGCTGCGATGCGGCTGATATGTTCGACGTTTGCTTGCAGCGCATTAATCTCTGCCTGCATCGCGCTTATGTTCGCGTTTTCAGTGGCGATGCCATCTGTGAGGCCTTGCTTGAAAAGTAGCGCCGCTTGCTGCTGGTTCTTTTGCTCCAGCGCAGCACTCTCGGCAGATTGTTCTTTATTCCGCTTGGCGGCATTGGCCGCGCTTAAGAAACTCTCCACCTCCGTCATCGCATTCACCACCGTTTCACGGTAGGCGCTTGCAGCCTCGGAGAGTTTCATATCCTGCGTTTTGGCAGCAGCCAGCCGTTTGCCCCAATCAAACAGCGGAATGGAAATCGCAGGCGTGCCGGTCAGCTGGATGGTCTTTCCGGGCAGCGGCGAGCCGGTGAGATTGTCCAGCTGGCTTAAATTACCGCCGAGCGCAATGCGCGGATAGCGATCCGCCTTCGCCAGTTCCAGCTGCCCGGCCTCGCGCAGCACGGTCGCCTCAGCGCGGCGAATATCCGGGCGGTTGCGCAGCACATCCACGGGCGTATCACCCAGTTCTGGCAGATTGATGCTCGGTATAGAAGCAGCGGTTTCCCATTCGGTATCCGGTGCGGCTTGCCCCATTAGCGCCGCCAGCTGCTGCTTGGCTGCGACCTCGTTTTTCACCGTGGTTTGCAAAGCACTTTTCGCATCCAGCGCGTTGCGCTTGGCGCTTGCCAGTTCGCTATCCGCAATCAGCCCCGCTTTATGTTTGATAGTGTGATATTCCACGATCTTCTCTTGCGCCACCACGATAGCTTCCTGAGCGATGCGCTGCTGCTGAAAGCCACGCATTTCTCCATACAGCCGCACCGCCTCTGCAATGACATTCGCACGCACGCTTGCTAAGTCTGCCTCGGCATAAGCAAGCGTGGCCTTATCCACGTCTTCCGCCGCGCCGTACTGCCCCCACAACGGCAATTCCCATGAGCTATCCAGCCGCGCATTGTAAAAGCCGGTGGTCTTTTGCTGCCCACCGCCAGCACCGGGAAATCCCACGTTATTAATAGCGAAATCACCCTCGATCAGCCGATTATATTGCGCATCGGTCGTGATGCCGAGTGTTGGCAGATAGTCCAGCGTGCGTGCCGATTCACGCGCCGCCAGCAACCGAAAGCGAGCTTGCCCCAGCGACAGGTTTTGCTGTTCCACGCGCTCCAGCAACCCTACCAGCACCTTATCGTCGCTGCTCTTCCACCAATTCTGCGCCAGCGGTGCAGGTTTTTCTGCCACCTCTACCGAGGGTGATTCGGCAAAGATTTCCGGCAGCTTCACATCAAGCGATGGCATGCCACGAAATTCACCGCAGGCGGAAAGGCAAAGGGCAGAGGTGAGAAGCAATGCGGCGGTTTTATTCATCCATGACCGCCTTTGGGTGCATAAAGGCTGGTAAGCACGACCCCGGCCACGATCAGCGCGATGCCGAGCAATTCCAGCGGGTGCGAGGATTCCTTAAAGTAAAACGCACCGATCAGCTTTGCACCCACGATGCCCACACCCGCCCACAGCGCATAAACATAGCCCACCGGCAGGGTTTTAAGCGAAAGCGACATCATCCAGAATGCCATCAAATAGCACATAGCGACCGTAATCGACGGCCAGAGCTTGCTCATGCCCACCGAGAGCTTGAGCGCCGTAGTGCCGATGCATTCCAGCGTAATGGCGGCGGCTAAGTATGCGTATGCGATCATGCGGTCTCCTTGTCACCGAGTAGGGAAAGCAGGTATTGATAGATTTTCTTGCGCTCTTTGCGGTTCAGCGGCTGCAAGCCTAAAGCCCGCAGCATGTAAATACCGTCAAGTGCCAGCAGCACCGCCGCCTGCCGCTCGAATGTTTTTTGAGTGCGGGCAATATCATAGCGCCCTTCGATAATCGGCTTCACATTGTCTAAAAGCGCGGGGTTGTTTACCACCGCCGCGAGCAGCGCCACGGCCTCGTCATCACGATCCATATCTTCTTCCGTGGCGCAGAGCAGTTCGGCTTTCACCATCGTTTCCGGCGTGCCGCCTAATTTTTCCCAGTGTTTATTAAAAGACTCCATATCCTTGGTGACGTATTGATCGAGAATCGCCTGAAGCAGCGCTTGCTTGCTGGGGAAGTGGTATAAAATACCGCCCCGGCTGATGCCGCTTTTTTTCGCCACCGCCTCGAAGGTGAGGCTTGCCGCACCCGATTCCATCACCACTTCCAGTGCCTTTTCAAGAATCAGATCGTAAGAGCTATCCTTGTGCTTTGTCATTATGTTCCTCTGCTCAAATACCGGTTCGCGCAAATTGCTTGACCCATAACAATTGCTCAATATACTATACAAACTGTCCTGTATAGTAAAGTAGTTTATGTGAGGTCGATATGATACTTAAGTTATTCTATTTCATGCCTTTGATACTCGCTATCTCGGCCTGCACCAATCAGGAAATGACAAAATCCGGCTTTCTTTCCGACTATCAGGCGCTGCAAAAGCCGAACGAGGATTTGAAGGAAGCCACCTACATCAATCCCGCTGCGTCCTTTATGGCGATTGTACCTTCTGTCATTGATTCTGAAGTCATCGGTTATTCGCCCCATACACAGAGACAACCCTTTCTGACTCTGTTGATGCCGCGCATCCTTGCTTATGCTGCTTCGCCGTTGTTGAGGCTGGATATATCGGCAACGGTATCAATGCCCAATTCGCGCAGGGCTTGGATACGCATATGACCATCCAGCAGGATGAAGCGAGTGCGCGACCGGCTTTCTGGTGAAACCACGGGCGGCTCGATAAGCCGCTATCAAGGCGAATCTTCCAGCGTTGCTGACCGGCCTGCGTGGTCATGCAGCGGCAAATAACCAGCGATGCCTTTAGTTCCTCGTTAATCACTAGCAAGTCAGTATCAAGTTCGCGGCGCACGTCAGCACCAACACGAGCCGCTGATTAGTTTCGATACCTTCAATAAAATTCAGGCACGCCTGCGAGAACGTGCGAAAGTTCCGGCGCGGGAAGACATCAATTTAGACTTTCCTTTGAGAGGGTTTGTTTTGTGCTATAGCTGCTCCAAGCCAATGACCGCATGTTGGTCGGCGGGGCGCAGTGGTCGCTATCCGTATTATATTTGCCGAAATCCTGAATGCCCCGAATGCAAGAAATCCATTAAACGGGACGTAATCGAGCGGCAGTTCGAGGAAATACTGCTGGGCCTGACTCCAACGCCAGATCTTCTTTACATCGCTCGGAAGGCGATCAAGCAAGTCTAGGACCAACGGTATGCTGATTACGCGCAGTACCTGCAGGGGGTGCGTAGTGAGGTTAAGAATATAGAGCGACGTATCGACCAGTTTCTTGAGCGAATCATTAACGCTGATAGCCCAACGCTAATCAAAACCTACGAAGCAAAAGTCACGGAGCTTGAATACGAGAAGGCCTCACTAAGCGGAAAACTAGCCGAAACAACCGATGAGCCGTTGGACTTCGAGAATACTTTTCAAACCGCTTTTCACTTTATCGGAAACCCGCACAGAATGTGGGTTAGCGGGGATATTGGCGACAAAAGATTGGTCTTAAAACTCACTTTTGACGGACAATTGCCGTATCGCAGAAATGTCGGTTTTCAAACCGCCGCTCTCGCGCTGCCATTCAAGGTTTTGAGGGGTTTTAATGACCCGAAGTCGGGAATGGTGGTCGGTGGCGGATACAGTGCGAACTGTTCGGACAAACTTATCGAAGCAATCCAACGCTCCAGCAAATTGTTCGATTCCGTTATGGTGGCTGTCTAGCCGCCGATTTTTCGGCCAGTTCTATCGCCTAGTGATGCAGACCAAGAGTTGCCGTCTGCACGTTGCGGCAATGAGTGAGTGGCAACGGCTCTAAGCGCTTCTTCACCGTCGATGCGTTGTGGTGCAGAGGCAGGCTCACCTCTTTCATTTACTAAATAGGCGGCAGAATGGTCGCGACCAATTGCCATCGGGGTATAGATGTCGCTACCAAGCGTATAGCTGTCCTGAAATCCATTCATCGGCTCGTAAATCTGCCATTGTTTATGCCGGGCATCGTACACTTTGGTAAACACATGGCCTTCCATGCCTGCGTTTGGTGTGCCAAGCGAATCAGCTTTAAATGTTTCGACATAGACTGCCGGAATACCGAGCTCGTTGGCCAAGGTCAGAAAAACAACACCACGATCCGTGCAGCCTGTCTGATAACCCGAGGTGATTATTTCCGATGCGGTGCGCTTACGAAAGACCGTGGCTTTGTCAGAAGTGTCATGTTTTAGGCTTTTAACGTAATCACTCACTTCTCGGAGTAACGGGGTGCCGTTCTGTTCTGCTTTAGTACGAATGGCCTGAGCTACCTGCGCTGTAATAGCGTCAGATTTTACATACTCACCGGCTTGCATTTCATGGAATAGCATACTTCATAGATTTTACATGAATTATGCCAATAAGTCGTATGACAGTTTTGTGACGCTAATCGAACTCTTTGAAAATGGCTATCAGACTCATTTGCGGCCCAAATTTGAGAAATCCAGTCCTCTTTGGTCACATCGCCCTATGGCTGAAATCGAACTCCCGGAGACTGGCTCTGGGAGCGAGGCTGGGCGGGGTTGTAGGGTGTCTGGTAAGTTATGGTGGTGGACGCAGTCATCAGTGAACGCGCCTCAGCTGTTTCCCTGCTTTACAGGGAAAATACAGGGAACTCTAAAATTCCAGGAGATTCACGCTAAGATAGCTCGCTTATGTCCCTCAGAAACGCTGATTAAATACATTGAATTCCCTATTTCAATAACAGGGAACCTTTTTCGAAGGAACAGGATAATTTCGCCTAATCAGCGAGTCGTAACGGGAACGTAGTAGCCACCCCTTCCAGATTTTAAGAACCGAATTGCAGACTACTGCTTCAAAGGCAAAGGGAGCCCAAAGTCACTAAACTATATTCTCTGGCTAATTAAGGAGCTGGAAATTCAGATCCGCTTGCAGGCCTATGAGAGAGAAGCGGAAGCACGTACCCGAAAGAAAAGATGAATAAAATTGGGCATGTGCTATCTGTGCCGTGGGTTATTTTCCTTGGTGCCCCGCCTCCCTTTAGGCACTATCTACACAGTATGGCACTAGTGGTCAGACAAAGTATCCTAAATGCATCATACGCCACTTCTTAAATGCATTAAGAGTTAACAAGCAATCTGCAGGCTATGCAGCTCACTGCATGTTTTGTAGCCAAGAAGTGATAGGGTATATATGAAACCAATTAGAAGCCAAGCATTACTCATTTTAGGATTTATGCTTACAGGCTGCACTGTTGGCGCGGATTATTCGCCGCCAAAACTGGATCTAGATGACTCTTGGGTAGCAACTGAAGGCGAGATTCTGGCGGCAAATAATCTCAACATTCCATCCGATTGGTGGGAATTGTTTGAAGATCCATTGCTCACCCAACTTATTCAAACCGCGCTACGCAACAACCACGATCTAAAAATAGCAGAAGCTCGCATTGATGAGGCCCGTGCTAACGAGCGACTGGCTGACTCTGCATTTTTTCCACAAATTGACGCTACTGCAAGCAGTTCGCGAGCTAAAATGGGCGGCATTCTAGCCGACAAGTTAGAAAATAGTAACCGCGTAGGTGGCAGCGGGCGTTGGGAAATCGATATTTTTGGAGGCAATCGTCGTCGTAGCGAAGCTGCCGCGGCCGGCACAGAAGCAGCGATTGCAGATAGCGACGCCACCCGGCTGCGGCTGATAGCGGAAGTTTCAAGAAATTATGTACGTTTGCGCGGGCTTCAGCAACAACGGGCGCTTACCCAGCGCAACATTGCCTTGCAGCAAGAAACCGTAAAAATAACGCAAGCACAATTCAATGAACGCGTCGTTAGCCGACTCGACGTATTGCGTGCTCGTACCCAGTTGGGGAACACAAGAACACTTATCCCCCAAATTGATGCAGAAATATATGCCAGTATAAATCGCATTACTGTTCTCCTTGGAGAAAAAGTAAAAAACGTAAAAGGTATGTTATCTGCAGCAAAAGATATTCCAAGCTTCCCAACTAGTGTAGTCAACAATACGCCTGTGACGACTCTTCACCTTCGCCCTGATATTCGGGCTGCAGAGCGCAGGCTCGCACAGGCTACTGCACTTACAGGGGCAGCATTCTCTGGTTTCTTTCCAAAACTTTCATTAGAGGGGTTTTTTGGATCAGGAGACTCGAGTGTATACGGCAGCAGCAACCCATGGAACATCACGGTGGGTGCACTGATGCCCTTGCTGAATTTTGGTAGAATACAAGCGCAAGTTGATACTGCAGACGCCCAGCAGCGCCAAGCCTACCACTTTTTCAAGCAGAGTGTTCTACTGGCTATCGAAGAGGTCGAAGTTGGATACACAGGATACTTTAGAGAGTCTGAGCGTAGGGATATGTATTCTGCGG
This sequence comes from Alphaproteobacteria bacterium, assembly GCA_022841525.1. Lineage (GTDB taxonomy): Bacteria > Pseudomonadota > Alphaproteobacteria > Rickettsiales > UBA3002 > JALHRI01. The sequence goes on from JALHRI010000009.1 coordinate 39,543, forward strand.
TTGCAAGAGAGCAAACTGAAGCGGCTTACATTGCGAAACAGCAATACTTGAATGGCATCGCTCCTCAGCTCGACCTTCTAAACGCTGAGCAAAACGCTTTAAGTGCTGAAACTAGCTATGTCATTGCAAAAACGGCAGCAGCAGATAACATTGTGCGGCTTTATACAGCGCTCGCAGTTGCGGGGCGGTCAGAAATAAAAAAGCCAACACCGAATGTCGCCAAAAGCAATTCTAGCCCCAATTTAAAGCCAGTTACCGTCGAATATCCTAGGATGCTTAAGCCGGGAGAGGATCCGAATCTATATCCTTAATCCTCTCTAAAAGCCCTATCAAGGCTGCCAGTAATAGGCGCCAACATATACCCGAGGAAAGACCGTGATCCTGTTACAATAAATACTTCCACAGGCATACCTGGATATAAACGAACGCTATTTTTTAAGTCTTCTAACTCTTCATCATTTACAGCGACGCGCGCTTTATAATAAGGCGCAGGCTGAAGCTCTTCAGTTGCTAGAACATCGGCCGAAACACGCACTACTTTACCGCTAAGCTCTGGCATGCTCCGGGTTTTATATGCAGAGAAGATAATTCTGGTATCAAGCCCCGTAGTTACAACGTCAATATCTGCAGGTTGTATCTGCACCTCAATTTCCAATTGTTCATTCTGAGGAATGATATCCATGACCGGTTCTCCTGGCGCGATAACTCCCCCAACCGTATGGTACTTCATGTTGCTAATAATTCCCTCATATGGGGAGTCAATAATTGTACGTTTCACAATGTCATCGGCAGAGGATAAGCGTTCTTCATTATCTGATATCTTAGACTGAGCTTCACTCAGCTCGCGCGCGATCTGACTCGAAAACTCATTACGTAGTGTTGCTAGCTGTAATTCTGCTTCGCGAATGCTTTGTTTTGCTTTGGCTATGCTGGCAAGATATTGTCCCTTGTTTCCATGCAGTTCTTCCTTTTTACGTTTCAACGCAAGCAATTGTGGCTTGGCAGCATACCCCTTTTTAACCAATCGCTTCATTGGCGTTATTTCCTCGACAATAAGCTCCAGCTGGGCATCCGCACTGTCTACCTGCGCCTGAAACCCGGATATTTCCTCTTTATACTCTTCAATCTGCTGCTTTAGTGTTGCCAGTTTGGATTCTTGCATATCAAACTGCGTTACGAACAAATCGCGCTGGGTCTCGATTGTATTCTGTAAATCCTTATTACTCTTAGCCTCTTTCAAAATTTCTCTGGCTATTTCCATTTCTGGGTTCTCACTCTTGAGCGCCAAAAGTCTGGCTTCAGTAATCCGCGCCATAAAAAGTTCGATCTTTGCAATATTACGAGCTGCCTTAGGCGATATATCGTTGAGCTCAATCAACGGCTGCCCTTTTGTAACTGTATCGCCTTCCTTAACTAGTATTTCGCTGATGATCCCGCCCTCTAAATGCTGTACAGTTTTTTTATTGGAAACCACTACAATGGTTCCACTTGCTAAGGCAGCGCTTTTAATGGGTGCCAAACCACCGATGATAAAAATCAAGGTAAAAAGACCTATCATGATGATAAGGCTATAACGAAGTGGTGAGTAGGCTGCATTAACTGCCGGGTTTGCACCCGTGTATTCACTGCTGCAGGCAATAGTCACCACATCATCAATAATTGCCTTTAGCCTCATAACTCGAGGATGGCTTTCATAGTAACGCGATAGCGCTGTTATTCTGCGCGCATTGTAAGAGCGGGCAGTGTTATGTAGGCGAGTGATATAAGGCCGTAACTTATGCCGTAGATATACCTGTTGATTATGCAAATAGTGTAATGCGCTCTCTAACATTGCTTTCATGCTGACCCTGCTAACGTGGCTGAGGCATGCGGCATGAGCTGTCTCGTAAGTGCAAAAGATTCTACGGTTCCATGTTTAAGTACCAGTAGTTTGTCAGTATGTTGTAGTATCGAACTTCGATGCGAAATAAGGACCGTCGTAATACCTGCTCGCTTTGCTTTTTGTATAGCCTGAATAAGCGCTACTTTGCCTGTGCCATCTAAATTGGCATCCGGCTCATCAAGTATTAGAAAACGAGGGTTCCCAAAAAATGCACGCGCCAATCCAATACGTTGGCGCTGCCCTGCGGACAGAGCCATACCACTTGTACCAATATCGGTTTCATAACCATTAGGCAGGCGTAGAATCATTTCATGTGCGTTGGCGCTTGCAGCTGCTTCAACAATCATTTCTGGGAGAGCGTCAGGCAATAATCTGGCTATATTATCTTTGATGGTCCCAGAAAAAAGCTCCACATCTTGCGGTAGATAACCAGTAAACCTACCAAATTCTTCGCGTGGCCACGTATATACATTAGCACCATCCAGCCTAACAACACCCGAGGTAGGCGCAAAAATTCCTGCCATTAAGCGTGCCAGCGTGGTTTTTCCTGATGCACTATGTCCAACAATGCCAAGGCATTCGCCTGCCTCAAGCTGAAACGTAATATTCCTGAGAATGGGCAACTGCTTATTGTTTAAAGCGTATGTAAGCCCCTCAACAGAAAGCTTTCCAGCAGGTGAGGGAAGTGAAATACCCTCTTGGCGCCTCGTAAGCTGTAATGTCTTTTGAATTCTATTGTAGGCAGCACGAGCATCCGTGAGCCCTTTCCAGCTGCTTATTGCCGCCTCAAATGGTGCTAAAGCACGACTAGCCAAAATCGAGGAAGCAATGATTGCGCCGATGGTCACTTCTCCGTTAATTGCCAACCATGCAGAAATGCAGGTTACAAGAATCTGCAATATCAGGCGCACTGATTTAGTAACCCCCTGAACTGCTGCCGACCGGCTGTTGGCCAAAGCTTGCCATTCGACAGCTTTTGCCTGTGTATTCAGCCACCTGCTGATGAGTTTTTGCTTCATCCCCATAGCTTCAATCACATCGGTATTGCGCGTTGCAAACTCTAGGTCACTCAGCCCCTTAATCTGCAAAGATCCGGCTTTCTTTGCTAGCTGACGCAGGAGTCCCTCATTAAGCCAGGCTAACAAGAAAAGTATGACAATACCACCAGTTACCAAGAAACCAAGCCAAGCATGAATAACAAAAAGTACTCCGAGATAAAGAACCGTCCACGGAATATCCATTAACGTAGTTAAGGAGGGGCCAGAGATGAACTGCCTTAATGCATTCGCATCCCGCAATGACTGGACATTGCTATTATCGTTACCTCCAGCATGCGATAAGGCAACAGGAAGAAGATTGGTGGTCAGTGTAGTATGGATCCAGTCACCAATACGCTGTAACATAAGACTACGTAAGAACTGGAGACCTCCGGCAACCACAAAAAGCAGTATCATTATAAGGGTAAGCCAAAAAAGGGTGGAAAGACTTCCTGTAGACATCACCCTATCGAGTACTTGCAACGAATACAGCGATACCGGCAACACTAATATATTGATAAAGAAGCTCACCGCCCCAAGGTGAAATATCACGGGCCTAAGATTGCTCTTGATGGATTCTAGAATTAGTTCAGGGTTTGAATCTATAGCCAATTACGGGAACTCTCGAGAATTTAGTGAATCAGGTCTGATTGCAAAGATGCGGTATGATCAATTATGGCTAGATTCACATCAAACCCTTCAATCTCTCCAGCTCCATTTTGTACAGGAGATTCATCCTCTAGCGAGAATGTGCTATCTTCCCATACACTGGTTTCAGTGCTATCATAGCCAGCGCCTGCAAACGAATCGTCAACTACAATGTCATCATCTTCATCAACTGCCATGAGCGTATATGCAGTATCAATGGAAGTATCGATAGTGATGGCTCCACTATCATCATTCTCTTCAGTGCTTTTTCCGTCTTGTGCTAGACCCGTAAATATACCAGCAGTCACGTCCTCAGGACTAATACCTATTAGGCGTATTTCAGACCCATTAGGAAGAATGATAACGGTATTATTAAGTTCAGACGTAATCTTGAGGTCTTGAAACTCCAAATTTAGATAAGATGATAAGTCGATTAAATCCTGCCCGATAGAAAAGTCTGTAATCGTATCGTTACCAAGGCCACCAATCAGCGTATCGCTGCCGTCAAGGCTATTGATAATGTCGTCGCCCGCAAGCCCATCGATATAGTCGTTACCAGCTGTTCCACTTAATGTGTCATTGCCTTCCGTCGCACCGCCACTGGTGTTGCCGCCCAACCCGGTGAAAATGGCTTGCAGGTTATTCAATACCTCCTGACGTGACAGGCCTTGTAAAAAGATATTCGAACCATTGGGCAAGGTGATGGATACCCCGCCAGGAATGAAGCCGTCACGAGTGCCAATGCCCATAATTTGAACAATATTGAGATCAGCAATATTTAAACCGGCATAACCAGACAAATCGATGGTATCAGAGCCGATGGTAAAATCGGTAATGACATCATTACCAAACACTCCGCTGAAACGGAAAATGTCATTACCAGCGCCACCGGTTATGGTATCATTGCCTTCACCGCCTTCAATAGTATCAACGCCAAAGTAGCCATCCAGGATATTGGCGCCATCATCACCAACAATACTATCGGCAGAGATAGATCCCGTGACACCTTCAATGTTACTAAAGACATCTCCTTCAGCAGCGCCCGAATATACACCAGTTTGCAGATTAATCTGTACAGCGGAGAACGTGCTGGCATACGAAACAATGTCGAATCCATCGCCACCATCCAGCACGTCAGCTCCAATGCCGCCGTCTAGCACGTCGTTTCCTACACCGCCATGCAAGGTATCGTTGCCTATATCGCCGTTGAGCGTATCACTGCCATCGGCACCTGCTAAAATATTGGCAAAAGCATCACCTGTGAGGATATCATCATGATTTGATCCCAGAAGACTCTCAACGCCCGATAATACATCACCTTCGGCCGCACCACCAGCAGCAGAAGAAGCAATCAGGCTTATAGTGACCGCTGCTGCAGATGTGATATACGAAGCCGTATCGTTGCCGCCTCCGCCTTGGATAGTATCGGCACCTAAGCCACCAATAATAGTATCGTTGCCATCACCTCCTTCAATGGCATCGTTATAGTCAGAAGGGGTATCATCAACCAGCTCAGCAAAGAAGGTTCCGTTGAGAACATCATACGCTGCCGACTCTGTTGTATATGGCATAAAGCCATGATTTATCGCATCTGTAATAATCTGCATTCTCTGCTGCTGGGTAACCTGATCTGTATCTAGTGACAAAATAGGTATGCCAAAATCACTATAAAGCGCTGATGTATAATCAACATATGCTGCAGTGCTATCACCTCTCGAGAAAAAGTTCTCAACCAGCATGCCATCAATAGCATTCAAGTAATTGAGCGAGGCGGCATCATTAAGAACCGCCTGAATATTCACGGCTGGATCTGGATCATCTGCCATCAGGGCATCTTGCAATAGATATGGTGCGCCATTTACATAAAGCTGAAAACGCGTTGTGTCGGTAAGATCGCCCACGGCTATGCCGAGCCTCGCAGCCATTACAACATCTGCATAAGCACGTATTGCAAGCACAAAGTTACGCATTGCAATGGCATTCTCGGACACCTGATCTATGAATGCCTGTGAACCTGGGGTTAGCCCTTCCACGCGGCGTTCAAAGAATTCTGAAACATCATCAAGAAGAGTCCCATCAAACCCCTGATCAACCATCATCCCGATACGTTCAAACACAATTTGCTGCCAGTCGGTGTCCCAATAGTTAGCTTCACGCGTTGCAATGTAATTTCCATCAACATTTCCTAGCCATGATACTGTACTACCTGCTGTAGTCAGCGCGCCGTTGGCTAACCCGTTATCGGTCCAGCTTGCATCCCATTGTGTCCAAAAACTATTGATTTTCGCTGTGTTTACATAACCCAGCACCATCTTCTCAGAACCACCTGTTTTGATGCTGGTGATATCAGATTCGGTCCAAAGCACTTCGCTTTCTGGAATACTAGTGAGCGAATACTGCGCAGGATTGATGATAAGCATTTCATGAGGTGCAGCCTGTAGCGCACTAAGGGTGTATTGTGTTCCCTGATAAAGCAGGCCCCAAGTGTCATATGATGGCTTATTGTCAATCATCGCCAACACATCTTCCGGGTTAACAGGCAGAGCGTTTGGTAATAGCTGACGATCACCATAAATTATATCATCGCCATCACCACCGGAAAGACTATCATTACCGTCACCTCCAGAAATCGTGTCATTACCCAAACCGCCGGATATACTATCGATGCCATGCCAGCCATCGAGAAGATCGTCGCCATCTTCCCCGAATAAAGCATCATCACCGGTATCACCGTATATGGTATCATTATCAATGCCTGCAAATATTTGGTCATTGCCAGACAGACCATAAAGTTGATCGCGTTCGCCACCACCATAAATCGTGTCATTACCCGCATAACCTAGTATGGTGTCTTTGCCAGTGCCCCCGATAACAGAATCGTTGCCATCGCCAACATTAATGAGGTTATTGCCAGCAACGTCCGTAATAATATCATCACCTTCATCGCCGTATAATGAATCATTGCCTGCACCACCATCAATTGTGTCATTGCCGCGGCCAGCGCGAATCAAATCATTGCCGTTACCTCCGCTAGCATTATCTGCACCATAGCCAAACAGCGTATCTGAAAGCACAATATCCGTGTAGATAACATCATTACCAGCGCCACCGTAAATAATATCATCTCCTTCTTCACCGGCTAATTCATCATCACCGCCACCGCCATCAAGATAGTCGTTACCTTTGTAGCCATAGAGCGAATCGTTACCATCTTCTCCAAAGAGCGAATCATTGCCATCGTCGCCCAGAATAATATCCGCATTTAAACCGCCACGCATACTATCGTGGCCTACTCCGCCATACATGGTATCGCGACCGCTACCACCATCGAGAGAATCATCACCGGCATCACCAATCAGTAAATCCTCGCCATCGCCGCCCTGCAGGGTATCATTTCCATCCCAAGCGTAAATTGTATCGTTATCACCACCCCCATCGAGTGAGTCATTCCCCTCATCGCCAAACAGAAGGTCAGTACCAGCTCCACCTAATACGGTATCATTACCCATGCCCGCATAGACAGTATCATTGCCCGTTTTGCCGTCTACGGCATCATGACCAGCGGCGCCGATGAGCAAGTTATCAAACGCATTTCCTACCAACGTATCATTGAAGTCAGTACCCTGAAGGTTCTCAATATTGATCAATACGTCCCCAGTTGCATCCCCTCCAGTGAAGAGGCCTGTTGTCAGGTTAAGATTTACTGCGGAGCCAGAACCGTTATACGAAGTAAGATCTGCTCCATCACCTCCATTAATACTATCGGCACCCGCGCCGCCAACGAGAGTGTCATTGCCACCACCACCTAAGATAGTATCATTCCCAGAACCTGTCTGAATAATATTTCCCGAAGCATTCCCAACAATCGAATCAGATACCCATGTGCCAATCACATGCTCTATACCTGTTAAGTAGTCTCCACTGGCATCTCCCCCGGTAAAAGCGAAGGTTTCCAGGTTAATAAACACAGCAGTAGCTGAGCTACTATATGAAACCTGGTCATTAAGTCCTTCACCCCCATCGATGTAGTCAGCTCCGGTACCGCTTATAATAATATCATCCCCTGCGCCACCCTCGATAGTATTGGCACCCTGAATGCCATATAAAATGTCGTTACCTTCACCGCCGTTTAACCAGTCATTACCAGCATATGCTGTTATGGTATCGTTACCTTCGCCACCATAAATAGCCGTACTTCCTGCACCACCAACCAGCGAATCACCGAAATCAGATCCTAAAATACGCTCCACATTGCTAACCACATCACCTTGAGCAAAACCCCCTACAAATGAGCTTGTGGATAGGTTAATATTTACGGCCGCAGTCGAATAAATGTACGAGAGTGTATCAATTCCGCCCGCACCATCGATAATGCTGGAGTTGATGCCACCGTATATAGTGTCGCCATAAGTTGATCCGGTAACATTCTCGAAATTATAAATAGTAGAAGTTGAAGCGCTTCCACCGGTAAAAGTCCCTAAATGCAGGTTTGCTACAATACCCGCGTTTGAAACAGAAAAAACAATAGTGTCATTGCCGTCGCCACCGTCAAGAAGTAAGGCACCGCCATCACCGTTGAGAACGTCGTCACCGCCACCGCCATACAGGCTATCATTACCAAAGCCACCGATCAGCGTGTCATTACCTTCGCCGCCATATAACGCATCATCCCCATCTCCGCCTAAGAGAATATCGCTTCCATTACCGCCAATGAGGCTATCATTGCCATTGCCGCCAATGAGATTATCGTTACCATCACCAGCATTGATTGTGTCATTATCATCACCGCCATCGATCCAATCATCTCCGCTATCGCCGTGAATGCTATCATTTCCGCCGGAACCGATGATGGCATCGTTATGTGCCCCTCCCGAAATCACATCATTGCCATCCCCACCAAAGAGGATATCATCGCCATTTCCTCCCGTGAGGGTATCGTTGCCATCGCCACCGAATCCCCAGTCGTTGCCGTCTGCGCCAATGAGATTATCATTTCCATCATTGCCGACCAATACGTCATCACCTGATTTGCCATCAATGGTTTCATCCCAGTAAGCACCTACTAGAAGGTCACTACCGAAACGCTTGACCGCTATGTCTGTGGTGGCGCTGGTTCCTGCAGCAGCGCGCTGCGCATACGTGGCTCCATAAACCGTTGTGCCAGCTTGGTAGAGAGTTGTTTCACCTGCAACTTTTGTAGAAAGCACTGTCCCATTTAATACAATATCTTGAATGTTTTTACCTCCAAATGTACTGTAAATTACCTGTGCCCCATTTTCAAAATGTTCATATGGCCCCGCCATAGAGGCTTCATTGTTGCCAAAACCGGCTGCTGCCGCCTGATCTTCGGCATCGAGAATTACATATTCAAGTCGTACAAATTCCGTGCCGTTAATATCTCCCGGCATGTCCAGCTTATACACGGTATAGTGTCCACCAAATTTACCGCGCGCACGCTTAAATGACTCGATCTCAGTACCATTGTAATAGGTATAGACAGTCTGCTCGCTGAGTTGTTCGTCATATGCCAGTTGTGATAGCTTATCGAGGAACGTCTCGTTCCAATAAAGCTGCTTACCAAGAAGATTCTCTTCCACTAGTGCTTCGCGCGCTTCTACAGTAGCGGCAACGCCAGCAGCGAGTGTGGTGGCGATAGCAAACGTGCCGATATGTGTAGCAGGGTGGTAGGTGACATTTGTTAAATTGATATAATTACCCGGCGCAAGCTCAATACGCTCAATGCCTTGACCCGCGACAAACTGATTGGTCACCGTAGTGAGCACGCGACCATTATATGAAATAATAAGATCATCTTCGTCCCTCACCAGGCTGAGGCCAGCCTGAGCATTGGCTTGCGAGAGCCAGGAAAGCAAAAGCGTATCCGTATCGCCTGCTGCTCCTTCATCAATAATGGTGTTGTGATGTTCTGCGGCATCTGCGCCAATCACATAAATGTCGCTGCCGTCGCCACCATCGAGCGCGTTAGAGCCAACGCCACCAATCAGAATGTCGGCACCGTAGCCACCACTGATGGTATCATCGCCTTCGTCGCCACGTAGGTAGTCGTCATCCATACCACCAAGCATAACGTCGTTACCCGTGCCACCGAGAATGTTATCATTCCCTAAGCCGCCTTCGGCAAAATCATCCCCTGAACCCGCAACGATTAAATCCGCGCCATTATCGCCGTAAAGCATGTCGATATCAGCACCGCCATCGATGAAGTCATTCCCATCGCTACCGAAAATCTGATCCATCCCATCGTCACCAAAAATGGTGTCGCTGCCGTTTTCTCCGTTAATCGCGTCGTTACCAAGATTACCGAGGATTAAATCATCACCATCACCGCCGGCTATGCTATCATTTCCATAACCGCCATCAATCGAGTCATTGCCTGCTTCACCAGCAAGCGCATCATCGCCACCACCACCAATTAAATAATCATGACCCGCGCCGCCGGCAGCGATGTCATCTCCCGTGCCCAAGTGAATAAAGTCGTTATCCGTGCCGCCAATAGCAGTATCGTTACCGGCTTCGGCAAACACAATATCATCACCTGCATCCCCCTGTAGCACATCGTTGCCATCACCGCCATTTAAGTGGTCGTTACCCGTGCCACCAAGCAGGTTGTCATTACCCCCACGTGCCTCCAGATAATCAGCACCGCCATTGGCAGTAATAGTCTGTACGGCGTTTGTGCCCACCAATACATCGGAGCCAGCATTGCCAATAAGGTAGCCAATATTACCTGATGCGATGACCGTAGAACCATTGGTGTTTACAGCCACCAATGCGGTTACCGGTTGTCCATCAACGATAATGGTTTGCACTTGATAGATTGATGCAAACACTTCAGCAGGCGTTCTGCCTTCGCCTTCATAGAACACCGCGCCTCGGTAGATAGAGCCGACAATTTTTGAAGCCAAGAATGCTATAACCGCAGTAATGACAGCGGCAGGCCCGCCCGCTGGTGCAAATGAAAGAGCTGCTGCAATTGCACTGCCTGCCGCGGCAGAGGAAGCAGCAATGCCGACCTGAACACCCAGCATGATCCAATCACTACTATCATAATCGCCAGAATTAATTAAGCCTATGATGGCAGTAGCTGCTCCAGCAGATGCTGCAGAAGAAGCCGCAGTACCAGTAGTTATCAATCCTGATTCATGCAAATAGGTTGCTGTAATTTGTGAGGCTAAATAGCCAGCTCCAGCATTAATGGCTTGCTGCGCATCAAAATCACTTAGGGCAAATTCAACGATCATTCGGCCAATTGCGCCTTCAATAGATGCTGCATATTGGTCAGCTAAACCTGCGTTTACGTCAAATCCTTCTTGGAAAACCTGCGATAGAACCTCTTTAGCCTTTGTCGCATCAGTTACTAGTGCCCCAACAAAACCTGATAAGTATTGGGCACCATATTCACGTGCTAGCCCAATGAGCGCTTCTTCAGCCGTGATGTTGCCTTCAAGCAAATCGCCGATGTTATTAGCTAACCACGATGAAACAACTGTTTGGCTGTTTACACTGGTGAACCACGCAGTCCCCACACCTGCCTGCTCCGATATAAATTCAGCAACTGCCGTCGTTACCTCGGATACACTTGTTACAACCTCACGAATAAGATAAGAGGCTCCACCAAGATTAATTTGAGTGTTATTGCCCGTGAAGAGTTCAATAGCCGACTCAACTACCTCGCCGAATTGAAACAGCGCCCAGTCTGTTGCTCCACCCACAAACTGGGGGATAAGGCCTGTATTTGCCTCAATGGCTTTTGCTGCCATTTGGCCTTTGTCTCCAAGAGTGCTGAGTAATGGGTTCTCGGCTAATTCATCTTGGTAGGCCTCAAGCAATGCGAGATACTGAGGTGAGCTTGTATCACCAGGATGATTATTAACATAGGCTTTGAATGCTTCGCGCGCAGCAAAAACATCATTTAAATTTCCTAGTCCTAATGCCGCCATTGCATCTCGATAATTGGTGCTGTTGGCAAGGGCTGCGTGCTGCTCGGCCGAAAGCTCCATTGCCTCAATTCCTGAGCCACGCACGCGCTCACCCCAAAGGAGATCGGCTTCTATTCCAGACACGCCCGATAAAAATGCCAAATCCGCTACACGAATAGCATTGTGGTAGTTAATTAATGCAGCTTGGATAGATTGCCCATCGTGCAGCTGATCTATTAATAGGTTTTGCGCTTCAGCCCATGCAATGTCATGCAGTCTGGATTGCGCATCAAAATCATCAAAAACGGGAACAATACTTATGTTCAATTGCCATTGAGCATATGGAACAAAAGAAGGGCTAGCCACACCGGCAGAATAGCCCCCACCTGTCCAATACCCATAACGCAACAAAAGATTTTCTGTGGTGATCGGAGTAACCGGCATAATATTCTCCCTAGTTTAATGCAAATGCAGGGTTGGCAGTAATGTGCTGACGCAAATTAGTGGGCGAAATTACGCCTGTTTTTATATCATAGATGTATAGATCAATGACCCTTG
>JALHRI010000010.1 GCA_022841525.1 Alphaproteobacteria bacterium
GGGTCGATCAAGCACCCATAAAGTAAGTCAAAACGATCAGAGATATGTGTCTCTCTGGAGTGGTCTATTGCCGCCCATTCAGTCGCAGGGAGAATATTTCCGCGCACTGCGAGAAGTAAACAATCTGAGTATTTTTAAGCATTTCAAAATAGCTGAAAATGAGGATCTAAGCGATCCATCGCCAGCAGCCGTAACGTTAAAAGAAATAGAAGCATTTGAGCGCGGCGATGATTTGGGCAATCGTCTTGCCGTCATACAGAAACATCTTGTGAGTCGTTTACAGCAATTACAGCAAGCAGACTGGATCCACAGCCTGGACTTAGAAAAATTCCAGAACTTACCATATCTCGCAATTGCATCGCAAACTGCCTATCATGAGAAGCGGAGCCGGTAGCGCGGTACCATGCAGTTTGCCCCTAAAGCCCTCTTCCAAGGGGAGAAGGATGGGTGAAGGGGTGAGCAAAAGAAATCAGGCTCGGCTAGTTGCGTGTAGGAACTATCGTCATTGCGAGGCCGAAGGCCGCGGCAATCCACTGGGCGTTTCTAACGCTTAGCGCTTTCCCCATTTATCGCTGGACTGCTTTGTCGCTAACGCTCCTCGCAGTGACGATGAGGTGAGGTACTAAGCTAAAACCTGTAACCTCAAACCTAGCTGCTGCCAGCTGCTTACGCCCAGGTGGCCAGAGGTGGTAGCGACATTAAAATCGCCTCGGGGTTGCCGCCGGTCATCAGGCCGAAGCGGGTGCCGCGATCATAGAGCAGATTATATTCCGCGTAGCGGCCACGGCGAAAGAGCTGGTGGGCGCGCTCAGCCTCGGTAAACGGCTCGTGCAGGCGGCGACGGGCAACGGGCATATATGCCGCTAAAAACGCCTCGCCGACGGCTTTGGTAAAGGCGAAGGCTTCCTCCCAGCCTAGATCTGCGCTGGCGGCTAAATTCATTCCGGTTTCGGTATGCTCCTTGCCGAGACCGCCTTTGCCGAACTGTCCGGCGGCGAGCGGCGCGGTGTCGCTGCCCAATGTGTTCAGCCCCAGATAGTCGTAAAAAATACCGCCCACGCCGCGCGCCTCGCCGCGGTGGGGAATGAAAAAATACTCGTCGCACCAGGCTTTGAAGGCGGGGTAGAAGCGGGCATCAAATCCGTCGCAGGCGGACTTGAAGGCCGCGTGGAACGAGGCGGTGTCTTCAGCCACTTCGACCATCGGGTTCAAATCACCGCCGCCACCAAACCACAGGCGAGCGCCTTCGCCGGTAATGATCATGCGGGTGTTGAAATGCACCGCCGGCACTTTGGGTGAGCACAGATGCCCCACCAGCGAAATGCCGGATGCCCAGTAGCGCGGATCGGTGCTAGCGCCTGGAATTTCGCGGCGGAAGGCTTCAGAAAATTCACCGGTGACGGTGGAGATATTGACGCCGACTTTTTCAAACACCCGCCCCCGCATGAGCGAGATTTCACCACCGCCGCCATGCTCGCGACTCCACGGTGTGCGCTCAAAACGACCAGCGGATTGTTCGCTTCTGCCTTCATCTTCCAGCGTTTCAAACGCGCTGCAAATGGTGTCACGCAAATGGCGAAACCAATGTTCGGCGTGAGATTTTTTGTCTGAAAGTGATAAGCTGCTATCGTTCATGCGTGCTGCGCTGCGTGCGTTCATATCCTGCTCCCTTAGCGTAAGAACTCACTTAGTACTAGCGCTGCCTTGCCCCATGTCGTTGATATGTATCAAGCAGCGTACTTGCAAGCCCCGCCAAATGCGATTATGAGGGTGTGGTATCAGCGCAGGAACTCTTATGCACACACAACGAATTTTATCCGTGATGATGATCGCTTTCTTAAGCGGCTGTAGCGCGCTGGGAGAGGGCGATACCTCATCCTACCCCATACCGCAGGAAGACCAGATTCAGCAGCGCGTCGGGCGTATTGGTGGCGAGCAGGAAAGCCTGATTTCCTTCGGCGATGATAAGAAAAAAGAAGAAGGCGGCAACAACCCGCTTGGGGTGAATAGTTTTCTGTGGCGCGCCACGCTCGATACGGTGAGTTTTATGCCGATTGCCTCGGCAGACCCGTTTGGCGGCGTGATTATTACTGACTGGTATGAAGATAGCAAAGCGCGCGGTGAGCGCTTCAAAATCAACGCGATGATTCTGGATCGCTCGCTACGCGCCGACTCGATTCGGGTGAGCGTATTCAAGCAAAAGCAAGCCCCCGGCGGCTGGCAGGATATCACGGTGCCGGAAGGCACTGCGCGCAAACTGGAAGACGCGATTTTGACGCGCGCCCGTCAGTTGCGTGTGGCGCAGATGGGCTATTAGGCCGTGACGCGTATTATTGGCGAAGGTCGCAAAACCGCGATTGTTTTATTTAATCTCGGCGGGCCGGATAGCCTTGATGCCGTGCAGCCGTTTTTGTTCAATCTGTTTAATGATAAAGCCATTATTGGTGCGCCATGGTTTGTGCGCACGCCGCTGGCGCACCTTATTTCCAGGCGTCGGGCTAAGAAAAAAGCCATCCCGATTTATGAGGCGATGGGCGGCAAATCACCGATTTTAGAACAAACGCAGGCGCAGGCTGCGGCACTGGAAAAAGCGCTCAGCGGGCAGGGGGACATTAAAACATTTATCTGCATGCGCTACTGGCATCCGATGAGCGATGAAGTGGTTCGCCAGGTGAAAGACTACGCGCCGGATCATATTATTCTGCTGCCGCTGTACCCGCAATTTTCGACCACCACGACCGGCTCATCGGTGGAAGATTGGCAGCGCGCGGCGAAAAAAATCGGTTTGAAAACGCCTACTACCACGCTGTGCTGCTACCCGACACAGGCAGGTTGGGTGGACGCGCTGATGCAGTTGATTCTTCCAGCCTACGAGGCCGCCGCCAAACACGCCCAGCCCCGCATTATTTTTTCCGCGCACGGACTGCCGGAGAAAATTATCGCGCGTGGCGACCCGTATCAGTGGCAGGTGGAAGAAACGACGAAGGCGGTGATGGCAAAACTGACGAATCACGAATCACGAATCACGAGTCACGATACGATTAACAGCTATCAATCGCGCGTGGGCCCCTTGAAATGGATTGGGCCGAACACCGAAGACGTGCTGATTGAAACGGCTAAGCGCGCTCAGCCCATCGTGCTGGTGCCGCTGGCCTTTGTGTCGGAGCATTCCGAAACATTGGTCGAGCTGGATATTGAATACCGCGAATTGGTGGCGGAGCATTGGGGTAAAGAGAGTGCAGAGTGCGGAGTGCAGAGTGCAGTGGGAGAATCATCGATCTATCACCGCGTTCCCACGGTGCAGGTGCAGCCCGCCTTTATTGAAGGCCTGGCGGCCATGTGTTTGGGCGTAACCGTGGCGGATAGATTATGCAGCGACCGCGGCGGCCGCATCTGCCCCACGCCGTGGAAAGAGTGCCCGCACGGCGCGTGATACAATTTATTTTAAAACGCGCCCGGGAATACCAGCATACACTGGCGGGTTTCATCACTGGCGCGGTAACGGGTTGTTACTGTGATATCCGAAGAAGCCGCGCCGGAAAGTGGTTCTGAGCAGGTGTTGTTCCAACCAATGCCGATCACCTTGCCGGTGCCGGGGATTTCGTCATCTCTCATTTTTTCCTCGATCATGCGCGCCTCATTGGGGGTGAGGATGGGTGCGCCAATCGCCAAGCCACTGGTGGCGCCGGCAAACAGAAAGAAGTTGGTACGATCGCCTTCATCGAACATACGCGTAGCACCCAAAACGGCTTGCGCATCAAAACCAACATACCAGCTGCCGTTTTCGATCTCGGCGGTGGGCACATTGGTGCCTGGTATCAGATGCACGCCGCCGGCGGTGCCATTGACGCCGCTATAAGGGGTATCGATCAGATCGGCCAGCTGCAGATGGTGCCAGAATTGAAACGGTTCGCCGGCAACACCGGCGACAGAAGGGGCTTCGTCGATAAACCCGTTGCCGTTGCCGTTGGCAGCGCCGACCCAATTAGCGGAGGCATCGGACATATCCCCCGGGACCGAGCCGTTATAGCGGGTTTTGAACTGCTCCGTCGCGCTGGTATAGCGCTGAAATTCGCTGATCACAGATTGTGTTTTTGCGCTACGCAGCAGGCTTTGCGTTACCAACGCGCCGCCCGCCACCAGGCCGATGACCGCAAGCACAATGGCAAGCTCGATGAGAGAAAATCCGGCCGTGCTTTTCTGGCGATGCATAAAAATTCCCTCGTTGAGGATAAGGTTATTGTCGTATTCGTCACTGCGAGGAACGTGAGTGACGAAGCAGTCCAGCGTGCGCTGCCACATGCTCTGCCCCATCATTCTATCGCTGGATTGCTTCCCCCGCAGCAAGTGCGGGGTCGCAATGACGATCGTGATCTTACGCCATTCTATACACAGCGCGCAGCATTAGCAAATATGCCATACCTACCACTATTTGTAGTGCGTTCATAAACAGCCACTATATTTTGATGGATTTTTGGCCGTGCTGTGTTTTGATGAGCAGGTCAGCGCAGCATACGCGCATCGTTCCACCTCACGGGAGCACATGCATGACCGCAGCTTTTATTCCGCTAGAGACTGTAGCCCAACAAAATCCTTTAGATGTTGCTGAACAACTGATTCTTGACCGCGAGTGGCTGTGCGACAGGCCGGTGGATGAAGAGCTGGTCGCCGAAGTGCAAAGTGGCTGGTGCAATTACCGCATCTGGTTCACCTGGCAGGCGGATCTGGGTGTGGTGATTTTCTCCTGTGCGTTCGATACAAAAATCCCCCCCAAAGCGCGCGAGAAAATCTATCAGCTGCTGGCGGCGGTGAACGAGAAATTATGGCTGGGGCATTTTGATCTAGGCTCACAAGATGGCATGATCATGTACCGCCATGCGCTGCTGACGCGCGGTGGTGCGGTGAAGCCAGAGCAAATGGAAGACCTGCTTGATATCGCGATTACTGAGTGCAACCGCTTTTTCCCGGCCTTTCAGTCGGTGTTGTGGGGCGGTAATACGCAGGAAGACGCACTCGCCATCGCGCTGATGGATACGGTGGGCGAAGCATAAATCACACGAGCGGCCAGAAACAAAAGCGCCCGGCGGCTTGCTGGGCGCTTTTTTTATGCAGGTAAAGGGTTTTTTGGCATGGCTAAAGCGGGATTCTTTTTCAGGTGGTTTTATGAAAAACATAGGTGCGTTATTCGTATTGATAGTGCTTACGGCGTGCGGAGGCGGCGGCGTGGTGTATGATTACCGCCCGATTCTGAACGAGGCATCCTTTCGTGATCTAGACGGCTGGCACAGCGATGATGCGGCCGAAGCCTACCGCTTATTTGCCGCATCCTGCCCGTGGCAGGCGCGCAGAGCTTTGCCTTACAGTACGCGTACCGGCGCGCAGGTGGGCGACGCAGCCAGCTGGCGCGCGGTGTGTGGCTTCACGCGCGAGTTTGCAAATCCCACGAACGACGAAGCGCGTAGCTTTTTCGAGCAATATTTCAGCCCCTACCGCGTCACCACCACCTATAATGATAAAGGCCGCCTGACGGGGTATTACGAGCCGCTGCTGCTGGGATCATACCAGAAAACTGCGCGCTTCAATGTTCCGGTCTACGGCGTGCCGCGCAATATGTATAAGCCGTATTACAGTCGCGCGCAGATTGTCGCGGGGCAGATTGCGGGCAAAGCGCCCGTGCTTTTATATGTCGATGATGCGCTGATGCTGTTCTTTTTGCATATTCAAGGCTCCGGCAAAGTTGCACTGCCCGATGGCAGCGTGGTGGGTCTGCAATTTGCTGCGCAAAACGGTCACGAATACGTACCGATTGGCCGTGTGATGAAAGATCGCGGCTATTTGGAAACGGTCACCATGCAAACCATCCGCGACTGGCTGATGCAAAACCCGGGGCGCGCCGATGAAATCATGAATACCAATCCATCGTATATTTTCTTCAAACTCTCACCCGGAGAAGAATATGCCAAAGGCGCGATGGGCATACCGCTCACGCCTCAGCGTTCCGTCGCGGTCGATGACGACCAGGCGCCCTACGCGCTGCCGATTTTTGTGAACACCACGACCACCAACCGCGATGGCTCGCGACAGACTTTTCAGAAACTGATGGTGTCGCAAGATACTGGCGGTGCGCTGCTGGGCGCCCACCGAGGCGATATTTTCTTTGGTCGCGGTCCGGAGGAAGAATTCAAGGCCGGCCACCAAAATGAACTGGGTGAAGTATTCTGGCTGCTGCCGAAGGATTAAGACTGGTTAAGCTCCCGTAAAACGTGCAAATCCGCTTGCCAAGGTGTGTAGGCGGGCTTACAACCACAGCGTTCATGTTTACAGTTCAGGCAGGTTCTCATGTCGCGCGATGCAGTTCTCGAATCATCCTATCTCTACGGCGCTAACGGCGCCTACATCGAAGAGCTTTATGCGCGCTGGCGTGCCAATCCCGCAAGTGTCGATGCCAGCTGGCAGGGCTATTTCGCAGGGCTTGGTGATGCAGTCGTACAACCTGTTTCCTGGAACACGGAGCCTACCAAAATTATCGGCCAGAGTGATCCCGATGCGCCGGCAAAACCAGCAGCGAAAGATGCAGGCAACGCCGCAAGCGCTGGCGGCGCGCAGGTCAGCATGCAAGCGGTGCAGGATGCAATTCGCGCCCAGTCGCTGATTCGTGCCTACCGCGTGCGCGGGCACTTAATGGCCGATTTGGATCCACTCAAAATTGAACAGCCGAAAATGCACGCCGATCTGGATCCGGCGTCGTATGGTTTTGGTCCGAACGATTACACCCGCCCGATTTATATCGGCGGCGCGCTGGGGCTGGAGCATGCCACCATTTCCGAGCTGACTAATGTGCTGCAGCGCACCTATGCCAGCACGATTGGTTTTGAGTATATGCACATCCAGCACCCCGAGCAGCGCGAATGGCTGATGCACCGGATTGAAGACGCACGCAGCAATTTTGTGCTCTCCGCAGAGAAGAAAAAAAGCCTGCTGCGCACGTTGCTGGAAGTGGAAGGCTTTGAAGAATTTGTGCAGCGTAAATATACCGGCATGAAGCGCTTTTCGGTACAAGGCGGCGATGCGATGGTGACCGGACTGGAGACGATTCTCGCCACCGCCTCGGATCACGGCGTGGAAGAAATTGTGATCGGCATGCCGCACCGCGGGCGGATGAATGTGCTCACCAACATTATGGGCAAGCCCTATTCGGAACTGTTCTCGATTTTTAATGGCAATCTGGATTTTCCCGATTCGGTGAATTCTTCCGGCGATGTGAAATATCACCTCGGTGCCTCGCATGACCGCACCATGCCGAACGGAAAAAATCTGCACTTATCGCTCACCGCGAACCCCTCGCACCTTGAGGCGGTAAACCCCGTGGTGGTGGGCAAGGTACGCGCCAAACAAGATCAGCACGCAGATGGTGCGCGCAAAAAAGTGATGGCGCTGATGCTGCACGGTGACGCCGCGTTTGCAGGGCAGGGGTTGGTGCCAGAAACCTTGGCGCTGGCCGAGCTTCGTGGTTACCGCACGGGCGGCACGGTGCATGTGATTGTAAACAATCAGATCGGCTTTACCACCTCGCCGTCTTACGCGCGCTTTACGCCCTATCCGACCGATGTGGCCAAAGCCGTGCAGGCGCCGATTTTCCACGTCAACGGCGATGATCCCGAAGCGGTGGAATTATGCTGCAGGCTGGCGACCGAGTTCCGTCAGACGTTTGGTCGCGATAGCGTGGTCGATATTTTGTGCTACCGCAAATACGGCCATAACGAAGGCGATGAGCCGATGTTCACGCAGCCGATCATGTACAACACCATTGCGAAAAAACCGCTGCCAGCGCAGGTATACGCGCAGCAGCTCCTGCGCGAAGGTGTGATCACCGAAGCCGACATTGCGCAGATGATGGATAGTTTGACGGCGCATTTTGAAAAAGAATACGAGGCCGGAAAAGAATTTAAGCCCAATAAAGCCAACTGGCTGGAAGGCAAATGGGCGAAAATTTCCGCCGGTAGCATCAGCGCTGAGCCGGTAACCGGGGTAGAAATTGCCACCTTAAAACAGCTCGGAAAGAAACTTGCCCAGTATCCGGAAGGCTTCAACATTAACCGCAAGATCGAGCGGCAGCTGAAAGCCAAAACCGAGATGATGGACACCGGCAAAGACCTTGACTGGGCGATGGGTGAAGCGCTGGGCTACGCCACCTTACTCGCCGAAGGCTATCCGGTGCGCCTGACCGGTCAGGACTGTGAGCGCGGGACGTTCTCGCACCGTCACAGCGTGCTGATTGATCAGGAAAATGAATCGCGTTACGCGCCACTGAATCATCTGGGTGTGAAGCAGGCAAACTACGAAGTGCATAATTCCAATTTGTCGGAATTTGCGGTGCTGGGGTTTGAGTATGGCTACTCGCTCGCCGAGCCGAATGCACTCACGCTGTGGGAAGCACAATTTGGCGACTTTGTGAACGGCGCGCAGGTGATTATTGATCAGTTCATCGCCTCCGGCGAGATCAAATGGCTGCGCATGAGCGGCCTGGTGATGCTGCTGCCGCACGGCCATGAAGGGCAGGGGCCGGAGCATTCCTCCGCCCGTCTGGAGCGGTTTTTGCAGCTCTGCGGCGAAGACAATATGCAGGTGGTGAACATCACTACGCCGGCGAATTTCTTCCACGCGTTGCGCCGTCAGATTCATCGTGCGAACCGTAAACCCCTGATCGTGATGACGCCGAAATCGCTGCTGCGTCATAAGCTTGCCGTTTCCTCACTTGAGGAAATGGGTAAGGGTACGCGCTTTATCCGCGTCTATCCGGAGGTGGACAAAATCGCCGCCGATAAAGACGTGCGCCAGCTGGTGTTTACCTCCGGCAAGCTCTATTACGAGTTGCTGGAAGCGCGTCGTGAGCGTGGGCGCACAGATATGGCGCTGGTGCGCATCGAGCAATATTATCCGTTCCCGGAAGAAGAAGTGCGCAAAGAACTTCAGCGTTATCCGAATGCCAGCGTCGCATGGGCGCAGGAAGAGGCGGAGAATAACGGCGCCTGGCGCTTTATTGGTCCAAGAATCGGAAACGTGCTCGAAGCGCTTGGTCGCAGCGGCGAGAAAATCTGCTATCTGGGGCGCAAGGAAGCGGCCTCGCCGGCGGCGGGTTACCTTAAAACCCACCAACGCGAACAGGCCGAGCTGGTTGAAAGCGTGTTTGCCACCGAAGTTCAAAAACTAAAAAAGAAAGCATAGGAGAAGTGCATGTCAGGTGAAATTTTAGTCCCCACTCTGGGTGAATCGGTAACCGAGGCCACCATTGCCAAATGGTTCAAAAAAGTGGGCGACGTGGTGAAAGCCGATGAGCCGCTGGTGGAGCTTGAAACCGATAAAGTGACGGTGGAAGTACCTTCCCCGGCAGCCGGTGTGCTCGAAGCCATCAACGCCAAAGAGGGCGATAATGTCAGCGTCGGTACGGTGCTGGGCAAAGTGAAAGCCGGTGCAGCCGGTGCAGTCGCCGCGCCCGTGGCCGCGCCAGCGCCTGCAGCAGCACCTGCGGCGAAGGCTCCGGTTGCTGCGGCTGCGTCATCCGATCATGGCCCCGCCGTGACCAAAATGCTGGCGGAAAATCCGGGCGTCAATGCCGCGAGCATTCCAGCGTCTGGCAAAGATGGTCGCCTGACCAAGGGCGATGTGTTAAATGCACTCGGCGATGGCATGGGCACCGCACCTGCTGCTGGCCCACGCGAAGAGCGCGTGCGCATGACCAAATTGCGTCAGACGATTGCCAAGCGCCTGAAGGATTCGCAAAACACGGCAGCGATTTTGACCACGTTTAACGAAATCGACATGACGAACGTGATCGGCTTGCGTAACGAGTACAAAGACGAGTTTGAGAAAAAGCACGGCATCAAGCTGGGCTTCATGGGCTTTTTTGTGAAGGCGGCGGTGAATGCGCTCAAGCAGGTCGCGGCGGTAAACGCCGAGATTGCGGGCGATGATATTATTTACAAAAACTACTACGATATTGGTGTGGCGGTGGGCGGCGCGCAGGGCTTAGTTGTACCGGTAGTGCGCGATGCGGATAAAAAGTCGCTGGCGCAGATTGAAGGCGATATTGCTGCACTGGCGGAAAAAGCGCGCAATGGCACACTTTCGATGGCCGAAATGCAAGGTGGTACGTTTACGGTTTCCAACGGTGGTGTCTATGGTTCGTTGATGAGCACGCCGATTGTCAACCCGCCGCAATCGGGCATTTTGGGTATGCACAAAACCGAGGAGCGCCCGGTAGTCGTAAACGGCCAAATCGTGATTCGCCCGATGATGTATGTCGCACTTTCCTACGACCACCGCATCATTGATGGCCGCGAGTCCGTGACGTTCCTGGTGAAGGTGAAACAGGCCATCGAAGACCCACGCCGTTTGCTGCTGGGGCTTTAGGAGAAAACATCATGACCGAACAATTTGACGTAATCGTGATTGGTGGTGGGCCGGGTGGCTATGTGGGTGCGATTCGCGCGGCGCAGCTGGGTTTGAAAACCGCGTGCGTGGAAGCGCGCGATACGCTGGGCGGCACCTGCCTGAATGTGGGCTGTATTCCCTCGAAAGTATTGCTGGAATCCTCCGAAAAATTTCACGATGCGGCGCATGAATTTTCAAAGCACGGCATCGAGGTGAAGCCAAGCCTCAACTTAAAAACCATGATGGCGCGTAAGGACGAGGTGGTAAGCAGCTTCACCAAAGGTATCGAAGGCCTGTTCAAGAAAAACAAGGTCACGCATTTGAAAGGTTTCGGGACGATCACCGGCAAGAATGAAGTGAGCGTGAATGGCACGAAATACGCTGCCAAAAATATCGTGATTGCGACGGGATCAGAAGTGACCCCACTGCCGGGCATTACGATTGATGAGGAAAAAATTGTTTCTTCCACCGGTGCGTTGAAACTGCCTGCCGTGCCGAAAAAACTGGTGATTATCGGCGCCGGCGTGATCGGGCTGGAGCTGGGCTCGGTCTGGGGTAGACTAGGCGCGAAAGTGGAAGTGATTGAATATCTCGACCGCATTACACCAGGCATTGATAACGAAGTGGCCAAAGCCTTCCAGAAAATTTTGGAGAAGCAGGGCTTCACCTTCCATTTAAGCAAAAAAGTCACGGGCGCAAAAACCACCAAAGCCGGTGTGGAATTAAGCGTGGAAGATGCGGCAGGCGGTAATGCTACCACCGTGAGCGCCGACGTGGTGCTGGTCGCCGTGGGCCGTCGTGCCTACACCGATAGGCTGGGTTTAGAAAATGTCGGCATCACGCGCGATAATCGCGGCCGCATCGAGGTGAACGCGCATCTGCAAACATCGGTGCCCAACATTTACGCCATTGGCGATGTGATTCAAGGTGCCATGTTGGCGCACAAGGCCGAAGAAGAAGGCGTGATGGTGGCCGAAATCATCGCCGGCCAGAAGCCGCACATTAATTACGATGCGATTCCGGGCGTGGTGTATACCTGGCCGGAAGTGGCCACGGTGGGCAAAACCGAAGAAGAGCTGAAAGCCGCCGGAGTGGCGTATAAAGTGGGCAAGTTTCCGTTCATGGCCAATTCCCGCGCGCGCGGTGCAGGCACGCCGGAGGGCTTCGTGAAAATGCTGGCGGATGCCAAAACCGACCGTTTGCTCGGCTGCCATATTATCGGCGCGCAGGCGGGCACCATGATTCACGAAATCTGCGTGGCGATGGAATTTGGTGCATCGAGTGAAGATATTGCGCGCACCTGCCACGCACACCCGACGCTTAGCGAAGCGGTGAAAGAAGCGGCCTTAAATGTGGATAGCAGAGCCATCCATATTTAGTCTTTGTAGTGCTCATATTGAGTCGTGAGAGAACTTACGCTGCCTGTTTTTCCGGCGATATTTGCGCTTCCATCTGCCAGCCGCCGGAGGGTTGCTGCTTGATATATTGCAGCGCAAAGCCCTGGTCTTTGTAGTGTTTCCAGCGGGCGCGGGCGGCGGTGGTGGCTTCCTCGTCCATGCCATCAAACACGTCGAGAATTTTGCTGTAACGTGCAGCATGGCTCAGCAGTTCACCGCGCGTGGTGATGAGCACATCGCCGGTTTTCTCGAGCGGCTCAGACGTGCTAAGCACGATGGGCGTGTGCACTGCGTCCGCACTTTCCAGATCGCAATGGGGCAGAAAACTATTCGGATTCGCGCTCCACAGCGCGTCGCTGAGCTGGGTTTTCTCCGCCGCATCACGGCAGCATAGCGTGATGCGAAACTCTGCATCCAGCGCGCGCTGCACGAGTTTGGGGATCGCCGCGTGCGCCGCTGTGTGCAGTAAGTGATAAAACTGAATCGTGGTGGTCACGCGCTTACTGCTTAGCCTTCATAGACATTGGCAATCCAGCGATCGAGTAGGCGCACGCCGTAAGCGGTGGCACCCGCCGGAACGGTGGCGAGTGGCTTTTTGCACCAGGCGCTGCCTGCAATATCCAGATGCGCCCAGGGCACATCATTCACAAAGCGCTGCAGAAACTGCGCAGCGGTAATCGAGCCTGCTTCACGCCCATCGGAGATGTTTTTCATGTCGGCCACATCGGTATTGATCATGCCGTCATAGTCTTCGCCCAGCGGCAAACGCCACATGATTTCGCCCACTTCTTCACCCGCGCGCGCGAGCGATTCGGCGACTTTATCATCGTTAGAAAACAGGCCGGCACGCTTGGAACCAAGCGCGACTAAAATCGCGCCGGTGAGGGTTGCCAGATCGACCATCGCTTTAGGCTTAAAGCGCGACTGGGTGTACCACAGCGCGTCAGCAAGCACGAGGCGGCCTTCGGCATCGGTATTGAGCACCTCGATCGTCTGGCCGGACATGGAGGTGACAATATCGCCCGGGCGCTGCGCGTTACCATCGGGCATGTTTTCCACCAGCCCCACCACGCCGACCGCATTGACCTTCGCTTTGCGCACCGCGAGCGTGTAGAGCGTGCCGATCACGGCGGCAGAACCCGCCATGTCGAACTTCATTTCTTCCATGCCGCCTGCGGGTTTAATGCTGATGCCGCCCGTATCAAACGTGACGCCTTTGCCCACCAGCGCAACAGGCTTATCGCCCTTTTTACCGCCCGACCATTGCAGAATCACCAGTTTGGATTCCTTC
Organism: Alphaproteobacteria bacterium; assembly: GCA_022841525.1. Lineage (GTDB taxonomy): Bacteria > Pseudomonadota > Alphaproteobacteria > Rickettsiales > UBA3002 > JALHRI01. The sequence goes on from JALHRI010000010.1 coordinate 13,120, forward strand.
ACCGAACCCTGACCAACCCCAAGCAGCGAGCCCATACCCAGCTTTTTCATCTGCGCTTCGCCGAGCACTTCGACTTTCAGCCCATGTTTGGCGAGGCCTTTGCACAGCTCAGCCAGCGATTCGGGGTGAATCACGTTGCCCGGCTCAGAAACAATATCTCTGGTAAAGCCAATCGCATCGGCGACATCGAGCAAGGTGGTAGCGATTTTTTTGGCGCCGTCCGTCTCGCGTACGACCACTTCCAGCGTGTGCAGTGTCGGCTTGTCTTTGGGTTTTTCTTTGGTTTTGTATTTGCCAAAACGGTAGGTTTTAAGCTTGGCGCCAAATGCCGCATGTGCGGCAGCAGCAGCCGGTTTGAGCTTGATAGCAGAAGAGAGTTCCACCACCAATTCCGCACTGTGAATTTTGTGGGCATTCAGCGCACTGACGGCGTGGCCGGCGGCATCTTCCAGCGTGATTTCTTTGACGTTTTTGGTGCTGCCAAGCCCGATGAGCACTACGTGGCTTGCGGCATCTTTCGTGCCGACAATGACGAGCGACTGACCGGTTTTACCCTCAAACTCAGAAGCGGCAAGGGCGCGCGCGATCAGGCCACTATGCGCGCTATCGAGCGTGCGCAGCGAAGGGGTAAGCGCGCAAGTATCGTCGAGAAAAAAGACGAAGGCGTGCGCGTGTTTTTTACTGCCGGTGGAAGGCTGGGCACGGAATTTAGGTGTCAGCATAAGGCCTCATCAGTATGAATAAATTGCAACTGGGTTATAGGCCGAGCAGGGGGTGTACGCAAGCAATCATGCGCAGTGATTGCACGGCGCGTGCAAAACCGCTACTAACACTTGGTGCTTGTTTCGTATCAGCGTTATATGCTTACCCATCTGGCCTGGCCAACGCTTGCCGTGACCTTCAGCCTGACCGGCATTGTGTGGCTGACCCAGATGCTGCGCTTTGTTGATTTCATGATTAATCGCGGGCTTGCGCTTTCGGATTTTCTGTACCTCACCGGACTGATGCTGCCATCGCTGCTGCTGATTCTGCTGCCGATTTCGCTGTGTATCGCCACCGTGTACACCTACCAGAAATTGCAGCATGAAAGCGAACTGGTGGTGATGGCCTCTGCGGGCATTAGCCCCTGGCAGCTGGCGCGCCCAGCGCTGATGATGGGTGCCTGCGTGATGGTGATTTGCTACGCGCTGGCGATGGTACTCATGCCGCTTTCCAACCAGAAATTCCGCGATATCCGCACGTTTTTTCGCGATCAGTACGCCTCGATTTTACTGGAAGAAGAAGTGTTCAACACGCCGGTGAAGGGGCTCACCGTATTCGTCCGCCAGCGCGACCGTGCGGGCAATCTCTCGGGCATTGTGCTGCATGACGCGCGGGTGCCTGAAAAAACCGTGACCATGACGGCAAAAGAGGGTCGGTTAGAAACGACGACGTCAGGCCCCAGATTTTACCTCAAGTCTGGCATGCGCCAGGAACGCAGCGGGGTGGATAGGGAGAAATTCTCCTGGCTGTCCTTCGATGAGTACGCGATTGATGTCGCGTTTTACGCTACCAAAACCCTGCGCGAGCGCGAGCCGGATGAAAAAACCATCACTCAGCTGTTTGACAGTGCGCGTGCGCAGCCCGAGCGGGCGAATCAATTGCTCGCCGAAGCGCATCAGCGCATTATCTGGCCGAGTTTTGCGCTGCTACTACCACTGATTATCGTCACCATGTTGCAAGGGGCGGAGTTTAACCGTCGCGGCGGGTTCCGGCGTATTGTCGCTGCAATGCTGGTGGCCACCAGCATGGTCATGGTGTTTTTTGCGCTGCGCGGCGCGATCGTGAACACCCCCGCACTCACTCCGCTGCTGTATCTGCTGGTGATCGGCACTGCGTCATGCTCCGTGCTGTTGCTGCTGCGCGCGCGCAGCCTACCTGCATGGATCTATGCGCCGCTGGAAGCGCTCAAACACGCCGCCACCCCTGTATCCCCCCACGCATCTGCAGGCCAGCCATGAGAGTTCCGATGACCGTGTCGCTGTATATGAGCCGGCATTTTCTGCTGGCGATTTTATCGACACTCGGTGCGATTTTGCTGATTATCGGGCTGGTGGAGCTTTTGGAGTTGATTCGCCGCGCTGGTGATGGTGCGCGCACGCACGGCTTTGGCATTATTCTGGAAATGGCCGCGCTCAAACTGCCGATTACTGCAAGCCGCGTCTATCCGTTTGCTTTTTTGATTGGCGGCATGGTGACGCTCTCGCGGCTGACGCGTTCTTCGGAACTGGTGGCGGTGCGCGCCGCCGGGGTTTCGGTATGGCAGTTTATGTTGCCGGGCGTTGCGATTTCGCTGGCGCTTGGTCTCTTTTTCGTCGGCTTCATCAACCCGATTGGTGCGGCGATGATTACCCGCTTTGATAAAATGGAGGCGCGCTATTATTCCAATAGCCCCAGCACGCTGACCATTTTGGAATCCGGTCTGTGGCTCAGGCAGGTCAAGCCGGGGGATGTCGATTTTCTCGGCACGCCGGCGCATGAATATATCTTAAACGCGCAGCGTATGGATACGATCAGCCGCGAGATGCAGCATGTGACCATTTTTTATTTCGATGATCAGGGTAATTTTATCGGTCGGATGGATGCGCCCAAAGCCACGCTGGGCGAGGGTGACCTGCGTGTTTCCGGGGCGGTGATGGCGCTGCCTGGTCTTGCGCCCGAACCGGTGGAGGGTTACCACCTGCCCACCACGGTCACGCTTGAGCAAATTCAAGATAGTTTTTTAGCGCCGCAAACCCTGTCATTCTGGGCGCTGCCCAGCTTTATTCAAACGCTGGAGAATGCCGGATTCTCTGGCCTGCGCCACCGTTTATACTGGCATAGCTTACTGGCGCAGCCCATGCTGCTTGCAGGTATGTTGCTGCTTTCTGCGGTTTTCTCGCTCCGACAGTCGCGGCGCGGCGGCACCGGCGTGCTGATTATTATGGGCGTGGTGTTCGGATTTGTGTTTTATTTCTTAAGCAACATCATTTACGCGCTCGGCGCTTCGGGAACCTTACCGGTGGCGCTGGCGGCATGGGCGCCTTCCTTGAGCGTGGTGGCATTGGCCTGTGCCGCACTGCTACATCTGGAAGATGGTTGATAAACTTAGAATAATCTTTGGTTTTTTAGAAGCGCACCGCTAGTTTTCCACACTGGGAGACTCTATGGTGAAAACGCATCGATGTGGCGCCGAGCGCCTGCTGCACGTGGTGGCGGCAGCGATGCTGCTATCATGGCCGGCGGGCGCGCAAGAGCTCGCCTTTAGCGCCGAGAAGCCCGACAGCGATGCGCCCGTTGTGCTCGAGGCACGCGAGATGGGGTATGATCAGAAACATGGCGTCGTCGTCGCACTCGGCGATGTGGAAGTGGTGCAGGGCGATTATGTACTGCGCGCCGAGCAGCTGACCTATTATCAGAAACTCGGGCTGGTGCGGGCGAAGGGCAACGTGAGTTTGCTGCAGCCCACGGGCGATATCATGTTCGCCGAGGAAGTGGAGCTTAAAGACGATTTGAAAGCCGGATTGATTCAGGAATTTCGTGCGAGACTGAGTGATAATTCGCGCTTTGCCGCGAAGGAAGCGGTGCGCGAAAGCCCGTACCGCACCAAGTTATCCAAAGCAGTCTATAGCCCGTGCAAATTATGCAAAGGCAAGGCCCCGTTCTGGCAACTGCGCGCAGGGGAAGTGGATATTGATGAGTTTAACGAGAAGATTACCTACAACGATGCGTGGATGGAAATTGCCGGTGTGCCGGTAGCCTACATCCCCCGCATGTCGCACCCCACCCCGGATGCGGATGCTAAAAGCGGGTTTTTGGCGCCGGAATACTCCGTGAACAACCAGTTCGGCCTGACGCTTAAAGCGCCCTATTACTGGCGGATTGCGCCGAATCAGCAAGCCTTGATCACCCCCTGGTACACCGCAGAAGACGGCCCGCTACTACAAACGGAATATGAGCAGTTGAGGGATGAAGGCCAGCATCTGGTGATGTTTTCTGCCGCCTACCCTGAGCGACGAAGCGATACCGGATCGCAAATTGGCGGCAATGAGTTTCGTGGTCATTTATTCGCGCGCGGATCGCACGCGTTTGATGACAATCTGAGCATTGGCTACGACATTAACCGCACCTCGGATGATACCTATTTGCGCCGTTATAATTTCAGCAATGAAGCGGTGCTGTTTTCGCGCGCGTTTGCGCAGCATGTGGATGGGCGCAATTTCTTAAGCGCTCAGGGTCTGGCGATTCAGGGTTTGCGGGTGTTTGATGATCCGGATACGACGCCGCTGATTTTGCCAACGCTGGAAGGGTATTACGAAACTGCGCCCAATGACTTCGGCCTGAAATATTTCACCAGCGCGAATGCGCAGCTGCTCAGCCGTGAAGTGGGTGTGGATCAGCGCCGGCTTTCCACGTCGGTGGGTGCTAATATCCCTTACGTGAGCGATGGTGGCCATGTGCTCAATGCCACGGCAACGATGCGCACGGATTTCTACCAATCCGACGACGTGACGATTGCCGGTAATCCGCAGTTACAGTCTGGCAGCGAGACGCGGCTGATTCCGCAGTTAGCGCTGGAATGGCGCTATCCGCTCATTCGCCGCATGGCATCGAGCAGTCTGACGATCGAGCCGCTGGTGCTGGGCGTGGTGCAGCCTAACGGCAATAATCCGGCGCTGATTGCCAACGAAGATAGCCGTGTGGTCGAGCTGACCGATACCAATATTTTCTCGGTGGACCGTTTCCCCGGTCTGGATGCGGTGGATAGCGGCTCGCGGGTTTCCTACGGGCTGCGCGCGCAGTATTTAACGGCGAAGAACCGCATGATCGAGTTTCTGTTTGGTCAAAGCTACAACGCCGATGATGATACGCCCTTTCCAAATTCCAACGTGCAGGGCGAGCATTTATCCGATTACATTGGACGCATTGCCTATCAGGGCACCTATTCCACGCTTGCCTACCGTTTCGGGCTCGATAAAGACCGTTTTTCGCCCAATCGTAACGAGTTGGGCGGCACGTACCAGTTTGGTAAATTCCTGCTTTCCGGTAATTATCTAACCCTGAAAGATAACGTGTTTTTGGGCGATAGTGAGCAGGTGTTTGGCAGTATCGGATTCCCGATTTACGGCGGATTTTCAGCGAATTTTGGCGCCACACGCGATATTTTAAGCGATCAGATGCTGTTTCAGAACGCTACCTTGACCTATGAGAATGATTGTTTCAATGTCTCGCTGCTTGGGCTACGAACCTTTGTGCGTGACCGCGATGTGGAGCCTGTGAGTCAGATTTCCTTGCGCGTCGGCTTTAAGAATCTGGGAGAGTTTGGTGACGTTCAGCAATAAACATCGGCCTCGTCTATGGGCATGGATGATCCTCGCTGTCTGCGCTGCCTACTGGCCTGCGCACGCGACGACGGTGGGCATTGCCGCCGTGGTGAATGATACGATTATCACCACCGGCGATCTTGAAGATCGCAGCCGGTTAATTCTGGCGATGGCTGGTGGCAAGGTGCCCGAAGATGCGAAGCGGCGTATTGGCTCGCAGGCGCTGCAACAGCTGGTCAATGAGGCATTGCAGCAGGAAGAAGCCGCGCGCCTTTCGGTGCAAGTGAAAGAAGAAGACGTTGAAAAAGCGATTGCCGATATTGAAAAAGGCCGTGGCCGCCCGCCCGGAAGCCTGCGCGCGTTTTTGAAAAAAAATCAGATCCCAGAAGCAACGATGCTGCAGCAAGTGCGCACCCAGCTGATCTGGAGCAAAGTGGTCACCCAGCGCTTGCGGCGTAACGTCACGATTTCGGAAGATGAAATTGCGCGTGCGCAGCTATCGGAAATGAATGCGCCGGGTACGCAGCACTACAACATCGCCGCGATTTCGGTGGCCGTGCCCACCCCGAACGACGAAGCCGCTGCCGGTGCGCTGGTGAAAGAAATGCTTACCGCTATTGCCGATGGCGAAGCGTTTGAAGAGGTGGCGCGCCGCTATAGCGACCGCAAAGGCGTGCAGCTGAATCCATCTGTCTGGCTGGCGGAAGATAAGCTTGAGCCACCGATCGCCGCCGCACTGCGCGGCCTTCAGCCTGGGCAGGTCACGCGGCCGCTGCGCAGTCTTGGCACGTTTCAGATTGTGCAGTTTCGCGACCGCCGCGAGATCAAGCCGCTGCCGGCCAATACCGAAGTGGTACTCAAAGATACGCTCTTTACCATGAGTGCTAAGCCCACGCCGGAGATGATGATGAGTATCGTCGCCGCCGCGAAAGCGATGAAGAACTCAAGCGAAGCCTGCGTTTCCGAAGACGTGTTGCTGCCTGCTGCTGCGCCGCAAGTGCCAGCGAAAGGCAAATTCATGATGGGCAGTTTAGGTAAAATGACGCCGGAAATTATTCCGCTGATTAGTTTGATGAGTGTGGGTGAAACATCAGAGCCGATTGCAAGCCCTGAGGGTCTGCGCGTGATTAGTTTGTGCGAGAAAATTGAGCCCGCCGCCCAGCTGGCAAATCGCGACGAGGTGCAGCGCAAATTATTCAATGAAAAAATCGAGCTTGAAGCGGTGAAACATATGCGCAATCTGCGCCGCGATGCGTTTATTGAAGTGAAATCACTGCCAGATACGAAACGTTCGTGAGCGCGGTTTCTCAGCTCCCACCGCTGGCTGAGGTGATTTCCAACCTTCAGCTTGCCGCAAAAAAATCCCTCGGCCAGCATTTCCTCACCGATGCGCGGTTGCTCGCATCCATTGTCGAGAGTGCGGGCGATCTTCGCGGTGTGCATGTGCTGGAAATTGGCCCCGGCCCCGGTGGGCTGACCCGCGCGCTGGTGGCAAGTGAGGCCGCACAGGTGGTCGCCATTGAAAAAGACAGACGTTTTTTAGCCGCCCTTGCGCCCATCATGCAGGCTTCCCCTAAGCTGAGCATCCTCGAGCAGGACGCGCTTAAGGTCACGCTCAACTCGCTGGTGCCCGCGCCGCGTGCGGTGATTGCCAATCTGCCGTATAATATCGGCACCGAACTGGTTGTGCGCATGCTGCAGGATATCGCGGTGCATGGCGCGGCAGCATGGCAAAGCATCACGGTGATGTTGCAGCGCGAAGTGGCGCAGCGTTTTTGTGCGCAGGTGGGCGATGATGCGTATGGCCGCTTAAGTGTGCTCACCGGCTGGTTGTGCGAAGCGAGCATCGTGCGCGACGTTCCTGCGGGTGCGTTTTCGCCGCCACCGAAAGTGACCTCCAGCGTGCTGCAGCTTCTGCCGCGCGCGACGCGAGTTCCCGTGCGGCTTGAGCTGTTGGAAAAAGTGGTGGCTGCGGCATTTAATCAGCGGCGCAAAATGCTGCGTGTGTCGCTGAAAACACTGGGTATCGATGGGCAGGCGCTGTGCGATCGTGCGGGCATTGATGCTACCCGCCGCGCCGAGACCTTGAGTGTGGAAGAATTCTGCGCTCTGGCGAATGGACTCGCTAAGGCGGCTAACGCACCTGACACAGAATATCGATAAAGCCGTGCAAATAAGGCTGGCGTTCGCGTTTGAGGCGCTCGCCATGTAAAATCGCGCGCACCGAGCCAAGCGCTTCTTCTAAATCATCATTGACGATGACATAGTCATATTCCTGCCAATGGCTGATTTCCTGCGCAGCTTTTTGCATGCGAAAGCGCACGACCTCGTCAGAATCTTGCGCGCGGGCGCGAAGCCTCCGTTCAAGCTCGTGCAGCGAGGGCGGCAGAATAAAGACGCTGACTAAATCGTCGCGGCATTGCTCGGCGAGTTGGTGGGTGCCCTGCCAGTCAATATCGAACAGCACATCTTCGCCGCGCGCCAGCGCGCCCATGACGTGCTGCGCAGGCGTGCCGTAATAATGATCGAATACGAGTGCGTGCTCGAGCAGTTCGCCGGCGGCGACCATCTGATTAAATTTTTGCTGGTCTACGAAATAATAATCGCGGCCATGCACTTCGCCGGGGCGCGGCGGGCGCGTGGTCACCGATACGGAGAGGGTAATGCCGCGCTCTTCGGCAAGCAAGCGGCGCGACATCGTGGTTTTGCCTGCACCTGAGGGTGAGGAAAGCACAAACATCATCCCCCGACGTGAGGGGGTATAATTCGCTGGGCGCGACATGGCATCATCCGCTTGGGTGACAGGACTAGTGATGCGGCGGAGTGTTACGCGATTTAAGATGCGCAAGCAAGCGCGCAGAGCTAATGGGGATGGAAACCTTTAGTGTGGGCACGCCCGTAAAGCGAAGCGTGAGCACGATCTCCTCGCCGTCCGCGAGTTTGCGCCTTAAGTTCATCAGCATCAGATGCTTGCCACCGGGCTGCATGGTAAGGCTCTCGCCGGGGGCGAGGGTCATTTCCTTCACCTGCCGCATGCGGATGATGCCCTGTGCATCGGTGATGTGGGTATGAAGTTCGGCGCTGAGGCTGACAGCCTCGGCGGATGCGCTGCGCAGGCGGATGCGCTGCGGACAATCATTGCGCAGGGTGATGTAGGCCGCCGCATTCACCTGCGAATAAGAAGGCGGTGCCCAACGATCGAGTACGCGGATACAGGTAGCGTGAGAAAGTGCGGGCAGGCAGGTGACAAGGAGCGCTGCCAGCCAGCGTAGGCGCTTAATACACATATTTGCGCAGGCCGGAAACCATGGCTTGCAGCGGCATGGTATGGCTGAAATGGGTGAGGTATTTGCCCTGAGGGTCCATCAGGTACACAAACCCGCTATGATCGACCATGTAGCCCATCGCCGAATCATTTTTGACCAGACTGTAATAGACCTTATAGCGGTCGGCCACGGCGGCGATCTGCTCTTTGCTGCCGGATAGGCCAACCAGATCCGGATAGAAATTTTTGACGTAGGTGCCCATCACCTGCGGCGTATCGCGCTTAGGATCCAGGGTGATGAAAATAGGCGTGATTTCAGCAGCTTCCTTGCCCAGCGTTTTGAGGGCTTGCGCCATCATCAACAATGTGGTCGGGCAAATATCCGGACAGTGGGTGAAGCCGAAATAGACCAGCATGAATTTGCCGCGAAATGCTTCATCGGTGACCTGCTCGCCCTTCGCATTTATCAGGGTGAACGGGCCGCCAATCAGTGCCTCACCGCTTCCGTGAGCGCCGGATTTAGGCACGACATTCAGTAGTGTCGGCCCCAGATACACCGCGGCGGCGACCAGCGCCAGCACACTAAAAAGCCAGATTCGAACAGTACGTTGCATGCCGCCTTCATACCGCAACTCTCAGGTGTAAGTAAAATGAAACAATTATGACAATATGCGCACTGGATGATGAATGCAGCGTATCTTTTGCTACTTCACCCGCGTAATGTTCGCGCCGCACATGCTGAGTTTTTCTTCCAGCCGCTCGTAGCCACGGTCGAGGTGATAAATCCGGCTGACGATGGTTTCGCCTTCAGCAGCCAGTGCTGCAATCACCATCGCCACCGAGGCGCGCAGATCGGTAGCCATCACCGGTGCGCCTTTGAGTTTCACGGGTCCGGTAATGGTGGCGGTATGGCCGCTAATACTAATGTCTGCGCCCATGCGCGCCAGCTCGGGCACGTGCATGAAGCGGTTTTCAAAAATCGTTTCCGAAATACTCGAGACGCCGTCTGCATGGGTCAGCACGCTCATGAGTTGTGCCTGCATATCGGTGGGAAAGCCCGGGTGGGCTTCGGTGACGATATCTGCAGGCGCCAGCGGGCTGCCGTCATGGCGCACATAAATCATCTGGCCGCCCTCGCGCTCTTCAATGTGAAGTCCCATGGTTTTAAGCACGGCAATGACTGGAATCAGGGTATCTGCGCGGGTGCGGTGCAGGCTAAGCTCGCCGCCGGCCAGCGCCACGGCGCAAAGGTACGTGCCGGTTTCGATGCGATCAGCAATCACTTCATGCGCGCAGCCATTCAGCGAACTCACGCCGCGCACCGTGATGGTGGGGGTGCCCGCACCCTCGATCCGTGCGCCCATGGCGCGCAGCATCCGCGCCAAGTCTTCAATTTCCGGCTCGCAGGCGGCATTGCTCAGCACGCTGGTGCCGCTCGCCAGGCTGGCGGCCATCAGCGCATTTTCGGTGGCGCCGACGGATATTTTTTCAAAATGAATCTCGCCGCCTTTGAGGCCACCGCGCGGCGCGGTCGCGATCACGTAGCCCTCTTCCAGCGTGATGGTGGCGCCGAGCGCTTCCATCGCTTTTAAGTGCAGATCGACCGGACGCGAGCCAATCGCGCAGCCGCCGGGTAGCGAAACTTTCGCCCTGCCCTCGCGCGCCAGAAGGGGGCCTAGCACCAGCACCGAGGCACGCATGGTTCGCACCAGATCATACGGCGCGGTGATGCTGGTGATTTCCGGCGTATGCAGGAGCAGACGGCGGCTGTAAAAGCCGTGAGCTTCTTTCTCGCCAAATAGGTTCGTACCGCCCGTATCGAGCAGTGATAAATGCATGCCGTGCTGCATCAGCAGTTTGGCAATGGTGGTGACATCGGCGAGGTAGGGCACGTTGCCCAGCGTCACGGGCTGATCAGAAAGCAGCGCCGCGCAGAGCAGCGGCAGCGCCGCATTTTTTGCACCACCCACGGTGAGCTGACCGTGCAGCGGGCGGCCGCCGATGATGCGAAGTTTGTCCATGCGTTACGCGCTTTTGGCTTCGACGCGCGGCAGAGTCACGCCGGTTTGCCCCATATATTTACCCTTGCGATCGCCGTAGGACGTTTCGCACAGCGCATCGGCTTTGAAGAATAAAAACTGGCAGGCACCTTCGCCGGCGTAAATTTTCGCAGGCAGTGGCGTGGTGTTGGAAAATTCGAGCGTCACATGGCCTTCCCACTCTGGCTCCAGCGGGGTGACATTCACAATAATGCCGCAGCGGGCATAGGTGCTTTTGCCGACGCAAACCACCAGCACGTCGCGCGGGATGCGGAAATATTCCACCGTGCGCGCCAGCACGAAGGAGTTGGGCGGAATGATGCAAACATCGGTTTTGCGATCCACAAACCCTTTGGAGGAAAAATCTTTCGGGTCAACGACGGCGGAATCAATGTTGGTGAAAATTTTGAATTCATCCGCCACGCGGGCGTCGTAGCCGTAGGAGGACAGGCCGTAGGAAATCACGCCCTCGCGGGTGAGTTTTTCTTCAAACGGCGCGATCATGGCGTGAGTGGTGGCCAGCGCGCGGATTTGGTGATCAGCTAAAATGCCCATAATGCAGCCTTTGTAGCGAGGTTTTGCGGCTTTGCAACTAAGCAATTTCCTGCTGGCTTAAACAGTGAATCGTGCCCAGCCCCCACACTAAATCGCCGGCGTAAATGGGGATGATCTCGCGGTTCTTAAAACATTCGGCCAGAATATTCAGCGCGTGGCGATCATTCGCATCGTTAAATACCGGCACCAGTACGACCTTATTCGTAATCAGAAAATTGGCGTAGGAAGCAGGCAGGCGCGTGTCTTCAAACATCACCGCGCGCGGCATCGGCAGTTCGACCACTTCAAACGGCTTGCCCTGCGCGTCGCGTGCGGCAAGCAGGCGACGCTTATTTTCCTGCAGCAGGCCGTAATTCGCATCGGCTTTGCTCGCTTCCACGCAGGTGACGATGGTGCGCTCATCGGTAAAGCGGGTGATGTCATCGACGTGGCCGTGCGTATCATCACCGACGATGCCAGCCTCCAGCCAGATGGTGTGCGGCGCGCCTAAATAACGCGCAAAAATCTCTTCGTAATCGGCGCGGGTGAAGCTGGGATTGCGTATTTGTGTATCACTCAGCAGCCATTCTTCGGTCACGATAATACTTCCGGCACCATTGACCTCGATACCGCCACCCTCCAACACCACGCGCTTGCCCTGATGCATTGGCTGCACTAGCCTGACGCCGGCGTGTTGTGCCATGACTTCCGGCAATTTCACATCCAGCCGCCAGTTGGGATATTTCGCCCAGGCGTTAAAGCCAAAGCCCAGCGCGGTTTTTTCGCCCTTCTCACTGCGCACGAATATCGCACCGCAGTCACGCATCCAACCGCGGTTGGTGCGCGCGCTCACCATGTCGATCTGGTGCAGCGGTACGTGCGCGCGGTCAAGGGTGGCCATGGCTTCTGCCCGCACCTTATCGCTATGTACCACCAGCCCTACGCGCTGATGCGGCGTAATGGCGCGCAGCATTTCGGTAAACACCCACGGAATGGGGGCGAATTTATCCGGCCAATCGGCGCGTTGATGCGGCCAGGCGAACCACACGCGCGACTGCAGCGAAAATTCGGCGGGCATGACGTAGCGTGAATCGTGAATCGTGAATCGTGAATCGTGGTTCATTCCCGTCTCTCCAGAGTCTGCTGCAGTTTAACAATCCCGCGCGCCAGATGATCGATTTCTTCGAGCGTTTTTGGAAGCTCCTCGGCTTTCATATAGCCAATTTCAGAAGCAATAATAAGCTGTGTTTCAAGCTCAGCAAGTGAGCCAAGTGCGATGGACAAAAAATGCACCAAATTTTTGGTACCTTTACGCCGTGACCCTTCGGCAATATTAGAGGCCACCGAAACAGCTGCTCTGGTGATTTGTGAACGCAGGCCGTAGCGTTCTTTATCTGGTAGCGTATCGGCTAGAGCATAGATGGTTTTTGCCAGCGCGACGCTTTGCTGCCAAATGCGCAGATCTTTGTAATGTTCGACCATTCACGATTCACCATTCACGATTCACTATCTACTGTCTACTTCACCACTCACCACTTTTCTACCCATGAAAATAATCATAAATCGCCTGAGCAGTGGCATGTGAGATTCCAGCAACGCGCTGCAAGTCGGCAAGCGATGCCTGTTCAATCGCCGCGCGCGATCCGAAATGCGATAGCAGGGCGCGTTTGCGCACACTACCGATGCCGGGGACATCATCGAGCGTGGAGGTACGCAGGCTTTTGCTGCGTTTGGCGCGATGGCTGGAAATGGCGAAGCGGTGCGCTTCATCGCGCAGGCGCTGGATGTAATGCAGCAGCGGGTCGTTCGGTGGCAGTTGAAACGGTGCGCAGCCTTCCTGATGGAACCATTCGCGGCCGGCGTTGCGGTCTTCGCCCTTGGCGATGCCCACGATCGGTATGCGCAGCCCAAGCTCGGCGCGGACGCTGAGTGCGGCGCCCAACTGCGTCGCGCCGCCATCAATCAGCATCAGATCCGGTAGCGAAGCGCCATCTTCACTGGCGCCGCGTTTGAGCCTGCGCATCAGCATATGGCGCATCATGCCGACATCATCGCCGCCTGCGATGCCAGCATCCTTCATGTTAAACTTGCGGTAGTTGTGTTTATCGAAGCCCTCCGCTGTTGCCACCACCATCGCGCCCACGGCGTGCGTGCCCATGAGGTGGCTGTTATCGTAAATCTCGATGCGCTGGGGCGCAGCGCGCAGGCCAAACAGGCTGGCCAGTTTCTCATGCAGGCTGGCCAACTGCGCGCGCGAACTGGTATGCAGGGCCAGCGCTTCTTCAGCGCCAGCAACCACCCGCGCGATCAGCGCTTTTTTCTCGCCGCGCTTAGGATGTACCAGCGTCACACGGTGACCGGCGCGCAAGGATAAAGCATCGGCCAGCAGCGCATCTTCCGGCAAACGGTGGCTGAGATAAATCTCCGGCGGCGGCAGGTGGTTCTGGTAAAACTGGCCGAGAAATCCTTCGAGAATTTCGTCGTCGCTGGCGTCTTCGGCGTGGCGCGGCGTGTAGCTCTGATGGCCGAAATGCTGACCTGCGCGGTAAAGATACACTTGCACCACGCTGTGTGCGCCGCGGCGCGCCAGCGCGATGACATCGGCGTCGATCAGTCCGGCGGCGGAGAACTGATGATCGGACTGCAGGCGGGTGAGGGCGCGGATGCGGTCGCGCAAGGAGGCGGCTTTTTCATACTCGGTGGCTTCCGATGCGGCGTGCATTTCAGCGGCGAGCTGTTCTTGAATCGCCGCCGATTTGCCACGCAGGAAACCCGCCATCATCTCTACTTGCTCCTGATACTCCTCGCGGCTGACATAGCCCACGCATGGCGCGGTGCAGCGCTTGATCTGATATTGTAGGCAGGGCCGCGTACGACCCTTAAACACATTGTCGCTACACGGGCGCACGAGGAAGGCTTTTTGCAGCACCGCCATTGCCTGATTTAGCGCGCCGCCGGAAGCAAACGGTCCGAAATACTGGCCTTTTTGCGTCTGCGCGCCGCGATGTTTTTTCATCCGCGCGAAATCATGATCGCCGGTGAGCAGCAAATAAGGGAAGGATTTATCGTCCTTGAGCAGGATATTATAGCGCGGCTGATGTTGCTTAATCAGCGTCGCCTCCAGCAGCAGGGCTTCGGCCTCGCTGGACGTCACCGTAATTTCGACGCTGCTTACCTGCGCGATCATGCGCAAAATCCGTCCGGACGCATTGTGCGGACTTGCATAGCTGCTTAACCGGTTCGGCAGATGTTTCGCCTTGCCGATATAGAGAATGTCGCCGGCGGCGTTTTTCATGCGGTAGATGCCAGGCTTGGCCGGCATGTTCTCAAGCGCGGCTTTAATCGCCGCCGCGCCGATGGGTTCCTGCGCGCTCATGCGAAGCGGTGGCTGCGAAGATGCAGGCCGTTTGCAAGCGCCAGCACATTGCCGGTGAGCGAGGGTGTGGCAAGCACCATGTGCAGTGCCTGCCAGATTTCAGCCAGGTCGCTGGTGCGCTTCAGCGGACTGATCGCCGCAATGCGCGCGAAGCTCTCGGCATTATCCTGCACGCCTTGCAGTGTGGGGCCGAGCGCCAGCGTGTTCACCCGAATGCGCGGCGCGAGTGACGCCGCCAGTAAATCGGTACAGGCAGTGAGCGAAAGCTTGCTCACGCTGTAGGAAAAAAAATGCGGCGACAAGCTCCAGCCGTATCCGCTGTCTGAGAGCATCACCACGTTGCCGCTGCGTCCTTGGGGAAGCTGGGCGGCAAAGGATTGCGCCATCAGCAGCGGTGCCACCGTGTTGATGCGCAGATGTGTATCCAGCGCATCGGGTGTCATCTCGGTGATCGTGCCGCGCTCAAACAGCGAGGCGTTATTGATCAGCACATCGACGGGCGGCACATCGTGCCAGAGGGCGGCCAGTGCCTGCGGATCAGCCAGATCGGCGCAGCGCAAGATTACCTCTGCACCCAGTGCGCGCAGGCGAGCGCTTAGCGCCTCAGCCTCAGCGTGCGAGTGATGATAATGCAGCACCAGATCGTAACCATTTAGCGCCAGTTTTTCTGCCAGATACGCGCCCACGCGGCGCGCGCCACCGCTAATCAATGCGCGCGGTTTGCTCGTAGTATTATCTGTTTTGTTTGCACCGTGTGCCATCTGCGTGTCATAACAAAGTCATGCATGAAACGCCATACCCTGATTTGCTGATTCTGCTTGCCGCAGCGGTGCTGGTAGTGGCGCTGTTTCGTTCGTTTCGCTTAAGTCCGGTACTTGGCTATCTGGTCGCCGGCGCGCTGATTGGGCCGCACGGATTTGGCCTGATCCACGAGGTCAAAACCACGGCGGCGATTGCGGAATTTGGCATCGCACTTCTGCTGTTCATGATCGGCCTTGAGCTGTCGTGGGACCGGCTGGTTTCCATGCGCCGCAACGTGTTTGGCGTTGGCGGCGCGCAGGTGATTCTTACCACTGCGATCATCAGCGCGGTCATGCTCACCCTTGGGTTTGGCGGGAGTGCCGCGCTGATCGTGGGGGCGGGGCTGGCGCTTTCTTCCACCGCACTGGTGCTGCAAGTGCTGCACGAGCGCAAAGAAATTGCCAGTCAAACCGGCAGATTATCGCTGGCGATTCTCATTCTGCAAGATTTAGCGGTGCTGCCACTATTGGCGCTGGTGCCGATGCTTTCTGTGCGCGACGTGGCGCTGGCACCTGCCTTGCTGCAAGCCACCCTGCAAGGTGTGCTGGTGCTAGCGCTGATTTTTCTGCTGGGCCGCGCGCTGCTGCGCCCGCTGTTTCGCTTTATCGCCCGGCTCGATATTAACGAGCTGTTTGTGGCCACTACCCTGCTGGTGGTGATGAGCCTTGCCTACGCCACGCACGCGGCCGGATTATCGATGGCGCTGGGCGCGTTTATTGCAGGGCTGCTGCTGGCGGAAACCGAGTTTCAGCACCAGATCGAAGCCGATGTGAAGCCCTATAAAGGCCTGCTGATGGGGCTTTTTTTCATGACCATCGGCATGGCGATGAACACCGGATTCATCTTAGAGAACAGCCTGCTGGTGCTGGCCTCGGCACTGGCGTTCATTACGCTCAAAGGCGCAATTATTTACGGGATTTTGCGCACCTTTGCCTATGCTCAGCGCACCGCGATGCACACCGCATTGCTGCTTGCCGGCGGCGGCGAGTTTGGATTTATTCTCTTTGGCCTGGCCGCGGCCGGCGGCTTGCTTGGCAGCGAACTGAGCCAGTTTCTGCTGCTGGTGATTAGCGTGTCGATGGCGCTGACCCCGCTGCTTGAGCGCTTCGGCAGCGTGTTCGAGCGCCATCAGCGCCTGCGCCGCCGCGATGATCTGGGCGCGCTCAAAAGCGAAGCGGTGGATTTGGAGGATCACATCGTGATAGCAGGCTACGGCCGCGTTGGCGAGAAACTGGCGGAGGCACTTAGTCGTGAAGCGCTGTCATTTATGGCGGTAGATATTGACCCGCGCCGTGTGCTTGCTGGCAAGCGCCAGCATCATCCGGTCTATTTTGGTGATGCCACGCGCCCCGATGTGCTCGAAGCCGTCGGCGCTTCCCGCGCCAGCCTGATGGTGCTGAGTTTTGGTGATGAGCAAAAAACGCAGGAAGCGATCACCAAATTGCGCGCCGCCTATCCGAACATGGCAATCTTCGCGCGTGCCCGCGATGCCAGTACCAAAGCGCGACTGGAGGCGCTGGGCGCCACCGCTACCACCGCCGAGCGCGACAGTGCGACCATGACGCTGCTTGCCTTCACCCTCACCGCCCGCGCCTGGCCGGAGGAAGAAATCACGCGCGTGATGCTGGGGCTGAAGGGGTAGCTTACAGCTGACAGCTTAGAGCTTACAGGTTTTAGGTTTTAGTTTACAGCGCGACTTCCCGCACTGCTCCTACCGGCAATCACCCTGGCGATGATGGGGCTGAGAGCCTTTTAATTCAGCCAGATGTATTCTTTTTCTTCATCAAATTGTCATACACGCTATGACCAATTTGATATAGAATAAAACCCTTATTTATTGGATGTGAGTTTGTACGATGAGTCTATGGAAAAGAATATTAGGCAGAAGAATAGAGCCAGAAAGTGAAATAGGGCCAGAAAGTGAAGCCGCTCCTCTTGCGCAATCTTTCGTTAGGCCGACGCCTATGTTTGTTTCAAATGCAGAAACAGAATATTATGTTGTTGATTTGGCAGAGTTAATTCAAAAAACCCCTAGTCAAGAACAAGCATGCCTTAAGTTTTTCAATAGGTTTCATTATGATAAAGAAAATTTACAGGATGAAAAAAAGGCTAGGCTTTTGTATCTTGCCTGTGCGCACCGTCACTGGCACTTAGCTGAAGCGATGATCAAGGCTGCTAAGCAGGCTGATCGCGCCAGAGCGTTAGTAGAATGTTTTCGTGCACCGATGACGCCAGATCAGTCTAAGGTGATTAATGATCTATTGCACTGTGTGCAGTATACTGACAACAGGGAACATGTTGTAGATACACTAATGAACAGCCTTGAAATCCCCGATGATGATGCAACTATTAACCGGCTTGATTTAAAAGCTCTGCGTGATTTGTTCGCTGAGGCGGTGTTAAAAGCATGTCAGGAAAAACGGCCCAAATGCATTCGCCCTGCTTGGGGCCCTATCATTAATAGCGCGACAGGAGCCTCTACAAAAATCGCGGTTGAGCAGAGTTTTACTACGCTGGTGGATCAAGATAATATTCCCGTTTTACAATCGCTGATTGATGCAGGGCTGAAGCCGCAAGAACAGGCGATTGCCCATGCGGCATCTAAGGAAAAATGGTCCATCGCCGCCATATTGCTGGATGCTGGCGCGATTGTTACGGATGACACCCGTAAGATAATTGAAAAAAAAGCGCCAAGAAAGACTCCTCAAGCGGATGCAATAGTAACGAAACCCGCTGCAACTTACGTGCGCGATGATTCCTGGATTGAAAAGTTTCGTGGTAGTGAGGATGGGCGAAAACTGAGGCCTTTTGATTTTGAAGAGATGGTTGCTGATTATCAATATCAGGTAAGTAAATCAGAGAAAGCGCGCGATAAAAAATTAAACGACTTGATAGCAAATGAAGCTGCCCTCGACCAAGATATAGCAAAATTAGAGTTATTTGGTCAGAAAAAGCCGCGCGGTGTGCAAAGCATTAATTTGGATACATTAGGACCAGTGGGAAGCCCTACGCGTACACAGGCTGCTATTGAGTATGCTGCTGTTACTGCGGAACGTTTGAGGCAGCGATCGCATGTAAAAGTCTCGGATAGAAATAAAACCGATCCAAAATTTATTGCCTATCTTTTGTGGTTGCCGGATGATCCGTCTTCTCGCATCAAACCTTTGCGCGATTGGGCGGTGGATGAGTATCGCCGGATTTGTGACGAAAAAGCCAATAATTGGCCAATACATCTTTGGGAAGAAGAGCTGTTAAAGTTAGCCGGTGCGCCAAAACATGCGGCAGCGCTTAAGGGGCGAGCTGATGCACCCCTCTTTGTTGATGGCTTAGAGAGCCAAAATACTAACCTTGGACAGTTTACGCGTTAAAGTAAAATCTCCCGCACTTCTCCCACCGGCAAATCGGCCAGGGCATAGGGGCCGTAATGGGTGCGGATCAGGCGCGAGACCCTGACGCCTGCATATTCGCAGAGCTTACGGATTTCGCGGTTTTTGCCTTCGGTAAGGGTGATGGTGAGCCACCGGTTGCGGCCTGACGCGCCGGTATCTTCTACTATTTCTGCGGGCTGATAGCGCACACCATCGATGGTGGTGCCGCGGCGAATTTCCTTCAGCGCCTCTGGGTGCATCGCGCCATCCACCCGCACGCGGTAGGTGCGTTTGAAGCCGCTGGATGGCAGCTCCATCGAGCGGGCGAGCTCGCCGCAAGTAGTCAGCAGCAGCAAGCCTTCAGTATTGAGATCGAGCCTGCCCACAGAAATTACGCGCGGTAAATGCTTCGGTAAATGCGCAAACACAGTCGGGCGACCCTCAGGGTCGTGGTGGCTGGTGATGAGGCCTTTGGGCTTATGATACATCCATAGGCGCGCTGTATTGGGGGCAGTGATTTCTTCGCCGTCGATGGTGATGGTATCGTGCGGCGACACCAGCGTGGCGGGTGTATCAATGCGCACGCCGTTGACGCAGACGCGCCCTTCGGCGATGATTTTTTCTGCCGTCCGCCGCGAGCAGGCACCGCTGGCGGCCATGCGTTTGGCGATGCGTTCACGCATGCGACGCCTGTTCCTTCCCCCCTTGAGGGGGAAGGTTAGGATGGGGGGGTGTGGGAAGGTGTAGTACGTATCCTCTCGTACACCCCCACCCCATCCCTCCCCCGTGAAGGGGGAGGGGGTTTTCTTGCACCACTTCGCTCATGCCCGCGCCGCTTCCATAAACGCGGCGTAAATCGCACGATCAGCCGGCGTGATGAGAAATTCCGGATGCCACTGCACGCCGATACAAAAGCGATGCGTGGTGGATTCTATGCCTTCAATCACCCCGTCAGGGGCGGTGGCATTGACGATCACACCCTTTGGCACCGCGCGCACTGCCTGATGGTGCGCCGAGTTGACCATGATTTCGTTCGTGCCGATGATGCGTTGTAGCTGCGAGCCTTCCACTAATTGCACGCTATGCCCTACCTCGTGGCGCGGGTTGGGTTGTTCGTGCGCGAGTGCGTTGTCGATGCTGTCGGGAATATGCTGAATCAGCGTGCCGCCCAAAATCACGTTGAGCAGTTGCTGGCCGCCGCAAATGCCGAGCACCGGAATATCGCGCTTAAGCGCGCGCTCGGTCACTGCCCATTCAAACTGCGTGCGTCGGCGCTTGACCGTAGTGGCCGCATGCATGCTCGCGTCGCCGTACATTTCCGGCGGCACGTCGAAATTACCGCCCGTGATGATGAGGCCGCTGAGCATATCGGCATAGGTTTCAGCAAGCGCCACTTCATGCGGCAGCGGTATCGGGATGCCGCCATATTCCGCGACTGACGCGCAATAATTATCGCGCAGCGCGTACCACGGATAGTTCGAATAGCCGCCTGCGTCTTCAAAATCGAGGGTGATACCAATCAGCGGTTTGTTCATGCGTTTTCTTTCCTTGAGCAAGTCTTGGTCGCAGTGTAACGTGGCGCAAGAAAAACACAACGAAACTTGGATGTACCATGTCGCTTGCTTCTCTTCTGGGCGTGATTGCCGGACTTGGTTTGATTGCTCTTGCCATCGTGCTGGAAACGCCCGATTGGACAATTTATTTCAGCTTTGCCAGCATGCTGATGGTGCTGGGTGGCACGGTGGCCGCCGCGTTCATGAGCTACCATGCCACCAGCGTGATGACCGCATTCGGCGCGATTTTAGGCATGTTTCAAAACCCCAAATCCACCCATGAGGGCTTGAACATCGAAATCATGCGGCTGATTAAATGGGGATATTTGGTGCAGCAGCGCGGCCTGCCCGTGCTGGAGAACGAAATTCGCAGCGTGAAATCGAACGATCCGCTGATTAAATATTGTCTGGAGTTGGTGATTACCAATCACACCCCGCCAGAGCTGCGGGCGATGATGATGACAGCGGTGGAAGCCGAGTTCGAGCGGCAGATGACTCCCGTGCAGGTGCTCAAAAGCATGGCCAGCAATGCGCCGGCCTTCGGCATGATCGGTACGCTGGTGGGGCTGGTCGCGGTGCTGGGCAGTTTGGGGGGTGATCCTTCTAACTTGATGGAATCGATCGGCCCGGGCATGGCGCTGGCGCTCATTACTACGCTGTATGGCGTGTTTTTTGCGCGGCTTTTATTCCTTCCGGCGGCACATAAATTTCAGGAAAAAGAAGAGACCGAGCGCTTTCGTAACTGCATGATGGTCGAGGGTTTGTGCATGCTGGCGGAACAGCGCTCGCCACGCTTTATGCAGGACCGCTTAAATTCCTTCCTGCACCCGAGCAATCATTTCAACATCGATAGCCGCGTGCGCGGGGGTTAGGCGGCCATGCGCAGACGTCAGCATAGTGCTTCTTCCAGCGGCCATTACACCTTTTCCGCGCCCTCTAAAAAACATGAGGAAAATACGGATGATTGGCTGATTACCTTTGCTGATATGGCAACGCTCCTGCTGTGTTTTTTCATCATCATGTTTGCACTGACCTACGCGCCAAAAGACGCCTATGAGAAAATTTCTGAAAGCCTGCGCACGCAGGGCTTTTCAAGCAGTACGTCGAAGGAAGATCCGTTTGAAACGCTGGTGAGCGATTTGCAGGTATCGCTGGGCGCCAGTGGGTTTGATCAGTTTTTACATGTTAAAACCACGCCCGGGCGGGTGGATATTGAACTGGCTTCCACCAGTTTTTTCACCCCCGGCTCGGCGCAGCTGAAGCGCGAAGCCGTACCGGTGCTGGAGCATGTGCGCGCGCAGTTGCAACCCTTCATGAAACAGTCAGATATGTTGGTGAAGGTCGAAGGCCATACCGATGATACGCCCACGCGCAGCGCGCAGTTCCCCTCCAACTGGGAACTTTCCAGCGCGCGCGCCAGTAACGTAGTGCGGTTTTTCATCGCCGGTGGCATTCCGCCAGCACGGTTGGTCGTGACGGGGCACGCCGATACACGGCCAAAACTTGCCAACCGTGATGCAACCGGCAAGCCCATATTAGAAAACCAGCACCTCAACCGGCGGGTGACGATCAGCTTAAGCCGTAAGGACGGCGGCTGACCTAGACTTCATTTTTTCTAAACTTATTTTAGACTTGAGTTTTTGATTTAGTTAATCTAAACACGCGGCCTTACATCGCAGGTGAGGCAAGCATGAACCCAAAAGAAAAAATCATCGCCGCCTTTGGTGGCAATGCCGCTGTGGCTGAGCTGTGCAGTGTCACGCCCGGTGCGGTATCGCAGTGGGGGGTGATTCCTGCCAAACATCAAATGACGCTGCTGGCCGCCGCGAAGGCCAAAAATATTCGCATTAAAGCCGAAGATTTTTTGCAAAGCGAAGGCCAAAAAACCCGCAGCAAAAAAACGGCGAAGCAGATAGTGAAATCAGAAAATCCGCTGGAGATGACCGGCGCGGAAATGGTGGTGCGTGCGCTGACGGAGCAAGATACCGATATTGTGTTTGGCTACCCTGGTGGCGCGGTGCTTCCGGTCTATGATGCGCTGTTTAAGCAGAACAAACTGCGCCACATATTGGTGCGCCACGAGCAAGGTGCCGGCCACGCGGCGGAAGGCTACGCGCGCTCTACCGGCAAGGTGGGGGTGATGCTGGTGACTTCCGGCCCGGGCGCGACCAATGCGGTGACCCCGCTCACCGATGCGCTGATGGATTCGATTCCGATTGTCTGCATCACCGGACAGGTGCCCACCCATCTGATTGGCACCGATGCGTTTCAGGAGGCCGACGTCACCGGCATTACGCGCAGCTGCACCAAGCATAATTATCTGGTGCGCAACATTGAGGAATTGCCGCGCATTATGCATCAGGCATTTCACGTGGCGCGCACGGGGCGGCCGGGGCCGGTGGTGGTCGATATTCCGAAAGATATTTTGAATGCGAGCGGGTTGTATCAGGGTAAGGAATCGGGCGTGCGGCAATCCTACAAGCCGGTGAAAAAGCCCGATGCGCGGATGATTGAGCGCGCGGTGGATCTGATGAGCCGCGCCAAACGTCCGGTATTTTATGTCGGCGGCGGGCTGGTGAATGCGGGCGATGAAGCCTGCGAAGCCTTAAAGAAAATCGTGCGGCTTACCGGCTTTCCGGTGACCACCACGCTGATGGGTCTGGGTGCCTATCCGGGCAATGATCCGCTATTTTTGGGCATGCCGGGCATGCACGGCTCGCTGGAAGCGAACATGGCCATGTCGGGCTGTGATGTGATGATTAATTTAGGCGCGCGGTTTGATGACCGCGTGACCGGCAGGCTGGATGGGTTTTCGGTAAACTCGCGCAAAATTCATGTCGATGTCGATGCCTCCAGCATCAATAAAATCGTCAAGGTCGATGTGCCGATTGTCGGCGATGCGGGCGAGGTATTGGCCGCGATGCTTACGTTGTGGAAACAAAAAAAATTGAGCGTGCAAAAAGAGGCGCTGGCCAAATGGTGGAAACAAATTGAGGTCTGGAGAGCGCGCGATTCCTTCGGCTACACGAAAACGGACCGCATCATTAAACCGCAGCATGCACTGCGCAGGCTCAATGCTGCAGTGAAGGGCAAAGATTTTTTTGTCACCACCGATGTTGGCCAGCATCAAATGTGGGCGGCGCAGCATATTCTGTATGACAAGCCGGGTCGGTGGATGACTTCCGGCGGGCTTGGCACCATGGGTTACGGCCTGCCAGCGGCGCTCGGCGTGCAGCTTGCCCATCCAAAAAAGCCGGTGATATGCGTGACGGGGGAAGCCAGTTTCATGATGAACATTCAGGAGCTCTCCACCGCCGTGCAGCACCGCCTGCCGGTGAAAATTCTGATTTTGAACAACCAATATATGGGCATGGTGCGCCAGTGGCAGGAGATGTTTTATTCCAGCCGCTATTCGGAAAGCTATATGGATAGCCTGCCCGATTTTGTGAAACTGGCCGAGGCCTTTGGCCTGCGCGGACTGCGCTGCAAAAAACCTTCCGAGCTTGATACTGCACTGCAGCAAATGCTGCAGCATGAGGGCCCGTGTTTGCTCGATTGCTGGGTCGATCAGAACGAGAATGTCTATCCGATGATTCCTGCCGGTGCCGCGCATCACGAGCTGGTGCTGGGGCCGGAAGAACCCCAGAAAATTTTGGATAAGAATCAGGTGTAGGTGGAATACGGGAATACGAGAATACGGGAAGTGACGTAAGGGGACATAATAAATGCGGTAGCATTTAATGTGTACCCTTTGCATGCAAGACAGCATGAGAAAGAAAAAAGGAGAACATCATGACCACCGAATCGCTCGACATCGTTTACGACATTGTCGATGAAAAACCCGCCGATGTGCGCCATATTTTATCGGTGCTGGTGGATAATGAGTTCGGCGTGCTTGGCCGCGTGGTAGGGCTGTTTTCCAGCCGCGGCTACAACATTGAATCGCTCACCGTGGCGGAGGTGGAAGCCAAAAAACACCTCTCGCGGATTACGATTGTGACCAGCGCCTCGAACTTAAAAATTCAGCATATCATGGCGCTGCTTGAGCGCTTGGTGCCGGTGCATAAGGTGAATAATTTAAGCACCGAAGGGCCATATGTGGAGCGCGAACTCGCGCTGGTGAAAGTGATTGGCACCGGCGATGCGCGCCTGGAGGCGCTGCGCATTGCCGATATTTTCCGCGCCAAACCGGTGGATACCACGATTGAAAGTTTCGTATTTGAAATCACCGGCACGTGGGAAAAAGTGAACAGCTTTATTGATCTGATGCGCCCGCTGGGCCTCGCTGAAATCTGCCGTACCGGCGTGGCGAGCGTGGCGCGGGGGAAGAAGGTGCTTTAGTGCTCAGGTGACGAACAAAAAACGTCACTGCGAGGAGCATTAGCGACGAAGCAGTCCAGCGATAAAACGAAGGATCATCAGAAATGGCTGTATCCACTGGATTGCTTCGAAAACGATGTTTTCTCGCAATGACGATAGGGGTGGCGTGGTGCCTATCGTCGCAGTGGTGCTAGCTGAGCGTTTCGGAAATGCCGTGATAATGCGCCAGCAAGCTGTCATCGCACAGTCCACGCTCCATTGCCTGGCAGAGTGCCGGATTTAGCGGGATAGAGGCGAGTAGCTTGCTGCCGTGTTCTGCAGCTAGTTTTTTGCCGCCGCCTTCGCCAAAAATGGCGTGATGATAGCCACTGGCGTCCGTAAAGCCGCTCATATTTTCGATGATGCCAAGTACCGGCACGCCGAGTTTTTCAAACGCGAGCAGGCATTTTTTCGCATCCATGACCGCGACGTCCTGCGGGGTGGTGACGATGATCGCACCGGCAAGTGGCACCGCCTGCGCCAGCGAGATATGAATGTCGCCCGTGCCGGGGGGCATATCGACGAGCAACACATCCAGCGGCGCTTCCTCGCTGCCCCAGCGCGTACCACGCAGCAGCTGATGCAGGGCTTTGGTAATCATCGGCGCGCGCATCACGGCTGCCGTATCGCCCATGATCAGCCCCATCGACATCGCCGCGATACCGTGTGCCACTGGCGGTATCATCTGATTGTCCTGAATCTCTGGCTGACGCGTGCTTTCAAGCCCTAACATCCGCGGAATAGAGGGGCCGTAAATATCCGCATCCACAATGCCGACGCGCAGCCCGCGCGCACGCAGTGCATGCGCCAGCATCACGGTGGTGGTGGATTTTCCTACCCCGCCTTTACCCGAGGCCACCGCGACGATAGATTGCACATGCGGGATGGGCGTAAGGTTCCAGCTGGCTTTTTTGCGCGGCGCTTGCTGCGATGCAGCATGGTCAGCGTGCGGCGCGGTTTTGTGCGCGGTGAGGAGAATTTTGACATCGCAACCAAGCCGCTGTTGCAGGGCGTTTGCGCCCTTGCTCACCAGTGGCGCGCGCGCATGGTGCGACGCAGCATCGATGCTGAGCACCACCACCACACCGCGATGATCGACCGTGATGCGTTCCACCAGCGCTTCATCATCCAGCACGGTGCCGGTGGCCGGGTCGATGAGCGTGCGCAGCGCCTCGCGCACGGCGTCTTGCGTGGGCGGCGTATTTTGTTTGCGGATGAATCGCGCGAGCATGTTGCAGTTGCCTTTCAGGCTCTCTATATATCGAAGCGAATGGATGTAAAGTAAAGTAACGGACAGGAACAGCAGATGACACAGCGCAAAAGCCCGTGGGGAAATTCAGGATCAGGGGGCGGATCTGGCGGTGGCGGTGGCTTTGGTGGCAACCCGTTTGGTGGTGCTCGCAAACCGCAACCACCGGAGTTTGATCCGGGTGCATGGCTGCAAAAAATCGATGGTTGGCTCAGCGCGCAGCTGGGGCCGGATGGCAATCCGAAACGGCTACTCACGCTTGGCGTTGCAGCCGCTGCCGTGTTGTGGCTGGCTTCGGGCATTTACCGTGTCAATTCCGATGAGCTCGGCGTGGTCACGCGCTTTGGCGAATATCACCGCTTAAGCAATCCAGGCTTAAATTACCGCCTGCCGTACCCGATTGAATCGGTGCAGTTTCCCAGCGTGACAAGTGTCAACCGCGTGGAGATTGGTAAAAATTCCGTTGCCGAAAACCCTACCGTGCGCCAAAGCCGCGTCGCGATGTTTGATGAAGCCTCAGGCGCACCGTTGAGCGAAAATCTGATGCTCACCGGTGATCGCAACATTGTCGATATTGATTTTGAGGTGCAGTGGAAAATTGATGCTTCCCGTCCGCAGGATTATTTGTTCAACGTACGCGATCCGGAAGCGACGGTGATTTCCGTTGCCAAAAGCGCGATGCGCGAAGTGGTGGGGCGTAATGATCTGGCCGATGTGCTCACCGTCGCGCAGTCAAAAATCGCTGAAGAAACCAAAGATCTGATGCAGGACATGCTCAGCGCCTATGGCACCGGTATCGAAGTGATCGCGGTGAATTTAAGCAGGCCGGATGTGCCTGGCGAAGTGATCGGCGAGTTTCAGGATGTCAAACGCGCCGAGCAGGATAAGGAAACGAAAGAGACCAAAGCGGAAGGCTACCGCAACGATATTTTGCCCCAAGCGCGCGGCGAAGCGATGAAAATGGTGCAGGACGCCGAGGCGTATAAAGCGCGTGTGGTGGCCGAAGCCATTGGCGATGTCTCGCGCTTTAATGCGGTATATAAAGAATATGTCGGCGCCAAAGAAGTGACGCGCGAGCGTATGTATTTAGAAACGATGGAACAGGTGTTAGGCGGCGCGCCGAAAGTCATCACCAGCGGCGAGAAGGGTAATTTTCTGCCCTACATGCCGCTACCCGCGCCCACCAGTGCTGCAGGAGGTGCGCGATGAAACCACTACTGATAAAACTGGGCATTAGCCTGATTGCGCTGCTGATTATCGTCAATCAGACCGCCTTTATTATTCCGCAAACCCAGCAGGCGCTGGTGCTACAATTTGGCGAAATTGTGCGGGTGGTGAAAGAGCCGGGGCTCAATGTGAAACTGCCGTTTGTGCAGAGTTTGGTCTATTTCGATAAGCGTCTGATTGAATACCGCACGCAGCCGACCGAGTTTATTACGCGCAATAAAAAAACCGGCGTGGAAGAACGGGTGGTGATTGATGCGTTTGTGCGCTACCGCATCACTGATCCGGTGCAGTTTTTTCAGGCCGTGCGCAATGAGGCGAATTTGGAAAATCGCCTCGGCTCGATCACGCTGGCGAATATGCGCAAAACCATGGCGAATTATTCGCTCTCTGACCTGCTTTCCGAGCGGCGCGCTGACATTATGAGCGCGATTCGCGCGCAGGTCAACGCGCAGGCGAATGTGGCCGCCGTCACCGGTAAAAACGGCGAAATCGGCAAAGCGAGTCTGGGTCGTGGTTTCGGGATTGAGATTGTGGATCTGCGCATTGTGCGCGCCGATTTGCCAGGCGATATTTCGCAGGCGACCTATGAGCGCATGCGTCAGAACTTCACCAAAGAGGCGAAAAAATTCCGCGCCGAAGGGGAAGAAAAAGCGCTGGAAATCACCTCGACCGCCGAGCGTGAGCGCACCGAGATTATTGCCGAGGCGAAAAAGAAAGCCGAGACCATTCGCGGTGAGGGCGACGGCGAGGCGGCAAAAACCTACGCCGATGCCTATAATAAAGACCCCGGATTTTTTGCCTTCTACCGCGCCATGCAGGCCTACCGCGCGACCTTAAAACCGTCTGAAACCACGGTGATCCTGCCCCCAGATTCGGGCTTTATGAAACATTTTGAATAGGCTATAGAGATCTACATGACATGTCATTCTGAGGCGAAGCCGAAGAATCTCCGGCTAAACAAGAGATTTTTCGCTAGCGCGCAGGATGACACCCACAAGATTCAAAAATAACATTCACTTCCTTCGCACGGAGTTTTTATGCGTTTTTACATCGCTCTACTCAGCCTGATTGCCACTAGCATTCTAAGCTTGCCGTCGCTGGCTGCCGTGCCGCCTTCTTCGTTTGCGGATATGGTGGAGCCGCGGCTGGGCGCGGTGGTGAATATTTCCACCACCCAGGTCATTCGCCAGGCTGGCCGTCCGGTGATGCCTGGGCTCGACGGCTTGCCCGATGATCCGCAGTTTGCGCCGTTTCGTGAAATGTTTCGTCAGTTTCAGCAGCAGTATGGTGCGCCTCAGGGCGGCGATGCGCCAAAAGCCACCTCGCTGGGTTCTGGCTTCGTGATCAGCGCGGATGGCTATATCGTGACCAATTACCATGTGATTGCGCGCGCCGATTCGGTGAGCGTCACCTTCCATGACGATACGAAACTGCCTGCAAAAATCGTTGGTCGTGATCAGAAAACCGATCTGGCGCTGCTTAAAGTGCAGCCCAAGAAAGCGCTGCCTTACGTGAATTTTGGCAGCTCTGACACCCTGCGCGTGGGCGACTGGGTGATCGCAGTGGGCAACCCGTTTGGGCTGGGTGGCTCGGTATCTGCGGGGATTGTCTCGGCGCGTGGGCGCAATATCAATGCCGGTCCGTTTGATGATTTTATCCAGACCGATGCGGCGATTAATCGCGGCAATTCCGGCGGCCCGCTCTTTAACGCTGCCGGCGAAGTGGTGGGGATTAACTCGGCGATTTTCTCGCCCACCGGCGGTAGTGTGGGGATTGGGTTTGCGGTGCCCTCCAGCCTGGCGCAAGGGGTGATTAAGCAGCTGCGCGAGAAAGGCAAGGCCGAGCGTGCGTGGCTGGGTGTACGCATTCAGGAAGTGGATGAAAAAATCGCCAAATCGCTGGGCCTCAAATCGGCGATGGGCGCGCTGGTGCAGGATATTGACCCCAAAGGCCCTGCGCAAGGCTCAGGCATTGTTGCAGGCGATGTGATTACCAAGTTCGATAGCAAAATCGTCGAAGAAATGCGCAGCCTGCCGCGCATGGTGGCCGATACACCGATTGGAAAGCGCGTGCCGGTCACGGTTTGGCGCAGCGGCAAAGAGCATCACTACACCATCCGTCTGGGCGAAGTGCCGGAAGAAACGGAGCAGGCCGCACAGGCTGCGCCGAAGGGGGCAGCTGAAGGTGCAGGCAGTGGCCATGTACTGGGTGCGAAGCTCGTACCGCTAAACCGCGAACTGCGCGCGCAGTACGGTATCGATGAACGAGTGAGCGGCCTGATGGTGGCAGGCCTTGATCCGCGCGGATCGCTAGCGCGTGTGGGCGTGCGCCCGGGCGACATCATCCGTCAGATCAACCAGATTTCACTGGAAAACGTGACCACCTTTAAGGCCGAGGTGGATAAGGCCGTGGCGGCAAAACGCGACGCAGTATTGATCCGCGTGCAGCGCGGCGCCAATTCGCAGTTTGTCACCGTGCTGCTCGAAGGGGTGCGCTAGTTGCTTGAGCTAGCACTTGCGTTTTGTGCATCTCTGTAAATGCAAAAAATGCAAGGCTATTGTCATCTGCCTGTCATAATCAGACTGTAGGGGTGGCTCTCTCATCAGAGGAGAGAGGCCATGACCGACCCCCAACCCCTGTTTCCACGCGTGGCTCCAGCGCCGCGCATTCCAGGTGACATTGCATCTACCTATCAAGAGCTACGTGAGCAGGTTCTTACCCAGCTTGGTGCCGAGTTTACCAGCAAGCAAATGGATGACCACAGGCGACTACAAAAACACCGCGTGGTTCTGAAAGATCTTAATGAAAGGCTGGAGCTTCAATTAAATGAGAAGCAGATCGAACTGATGGCTTTGGTGTATGTCTCGCTTTCCTATGCCAACCGCTTTAGCGGCACCGAAGGTTTTGAAGAAGAAGGCATTGGTGAAACGCCGGTGAAACATTCGATGCATGCCGCACTCGATGCCTGGCGCGACATCAGCGCTACGATGGCCACGCCGCCGAGTGTAGAAGAAGTAGCGCGGCGTAAAACCATCGTACTTGGCTTGCTCATGCACGATGCGGATGAAGTATTTGGTGAGCCCACCACCGTGCATTCCCGCGCGGCGAGTGGTGCGCAGGAACAAGATGCAAGCCAGGGCGTGAAAGTCTTGCACTATGCGATGAGACTGGCGGCAGATGCCATGAACAAGAAACAAGGCGACACCAATGCGTATCAGGCGCTGTTTGCAAAATTTAGGCAGATCCGTGATATGGCGGATGTCAAACAGGTGGGCTACGATAATATTCTTGCCCAGATCAAAAAAGAGCAACTGCCAGCATTATCTTCGGAACATCAACAGATCATCGACCCGCTGATCAGCCATTATGCGCTTGCTGAAAATGTGTTAGAGAGTCTGCCAGCGCTGAGCATTAAGCCCGCTGCTTTCGGCGAAAACACATCGTTCCTGCGCGGCCTGATCAAGCTGTATGATCGCAGTGAGGGGTCGGCACATTATACCAAGTTTAACCGCAAAATTGGTGATGGTTTTTCCGGCATCAGCCGCTTGAAAAATTGGCAAGAACTTTATTCTCAGGCCTCTCAAGAAACACTCGAGACTAGCACGCCGAATCGTCAGGCGGCACGCTATCTGACGGGCACCAGCCTGCAGATTGATTCCTGTAGCATGATGGCTAACCTTGCCTATAGTGAATCCAGTATTGTAGGCATGCTGCGCGCCGCCAAAACTGATGAAGAAAAACAGGTCGCACAGTGCGCCGCCAGCCATGCAATCACTCGGATTATCCAGTCATTATGCCACGGCTCGCATTATTTAGACCGCATGCCGGAGAAACGAACGGGCCCCTTTTCCTTACAACGAGGGTTCACTAACGATCAGAATCGTTTATGTACCGAGCGTCAGGCGGAAATGATTGCGCAGCGAGAAGAGAGAAAAAGCTTCGACGGTGTACGTAATTATTTGCCGCGCTACGCCGATAAGCGTGAATTAATCAGCGCCTATCAGCAGCTGCGCGATAAGATTCAGGGGGGCTGGGTGCCAAGTGTGGTCACGACTTATAATGATGGTAAGCCTAGCGAATATCGTGGCCTGCTGATTCAATATCCCCCCGAAGTACCGCTGCCGTCTGATGTGAATTTGAACAAACCCATCCGCCTTGAGGCGGGCGTGAATCCGGATGCTTTGCCAGTTAAAGTGATTGTTTCGCGTTAGCCCACTGCGCTTTAGGGATGCCCTGCGCGTAGAGCACATAGGAAAGATCGCAGACATTGAGCTGCGCCTGGGCGGCTTCCCGCACCGCGGGTTTGGCGCGGTAGGCCACACCTAGACCTGCGGCCTGAAGCATGGGCAGATCATTCGCACCATCGCCCAGCGCCAGCACGTCCGATGGGTTGAGGCCATGCGCCGCGCACGTTTCGCGCAGCGTTTTTTCTTTACTGAATTTATCTAAAATCGGCTCTGCCACCCCGCCGGTGAGCGCGCCGTTTTCTATTTCCAGCACATTGCCCTGATGTTCAGAAAAGCCGATTTTTTCAGCGATTCGTGCGGTAAAAAACGTGAACCCGCCGGATACCAGCACGCTGTGCGCCCCGCGTGACCGCATGGTTTGTACCAGCGTGCATGCACCTTCTGATAGCGTGATGCGCTCACTGAGCACGCGCTCCAGCGCGCTGAGGGGCAGGCCATGAAGCATGGAAACGCGCGCGCGCAGGGCGGCGACAAAATCAAGCTCGCCGTTCATGGCGCGCTCGGTGATGGCGGATACCTCCGCCTTTTTGCCGACCATATCGGCCAGCTCATCGATACATTCCTGCGCGATCATGGTCGAATCCATGTCAGAAATAATCAGCTTCTTCTCGCGGCCCTTCAGCGGTTGCACGATCAGATCAATCCGCCAGTGATCTTCCGCTTCGTGCTGCAACTGCGCGTGCAGTGCCTCAGGCAGCGCGCCTTCCAGAACGATATCATAGGCAATCTGTTTTTCCAGCCATCCGGCGCGGACCACGCACTGACTCGCTTCTTCAAGCAGATTTAGCGCTTCAGCCACCGGCACGGGCGTGTTAGAAGGCGCCAGTAACGAGATCACATGCTGCACACTGAGTTTCCACTTCTGATTCTTTATGGCCCGACCGCTTCTGGCAAATCGGCGATGGCGCTTCGCATAGCGCAAACCAGGACTGCTGTCATTATCAATGCCGATGCGATGCAATGTTACGCCGGCCTGCCGATTCTTACCGCGCAGCCGAGCGAGGATGATATGCGCGCGGCACCGCACGCGCTGTATAGCATCTGGCAGCCAGAAGAATCTGGCAACGCGCAGGTCTGGGCAGAGCTGGCAGCCACAGAAATTCGCGCCTGCTGGGCGCGCGGTCTGCTGCCGCTACTGGTGGGCGGATCGGGGCTGTATCTGCGCGCTTTGCTGGAGGGCTTTCACGCCATGCCCGAGATTGACGACACGATCCGTGAACAGGTGCGCAGCATGGATCAGACCACACGCCGCGCCTTGCTGGAGCAGCACGATCCCGAGCGTGCGGCACAACTCAAAGCGGGTGATAGCCAGCGCACCGCGCGGGCGCTGGAGTTGGTGCTTTCCAGCGGCAAGCCGTTTGCGCATCATCAGGCGCAGCCGAAAACCTTGCTGTTGCCCGAGGTCAGCGTGCACGCATGGGTGCTTGAGACGGCGCGCGACGAACTCTACGCGCGTATCGACGCGCGGTTTGATGCCATGCTAAAGGCCGGCGCGCTGGAGGAGGCGCGAGCTTTTCTAGGGGCGCACGCACAGGGCACCACGCCGATTTTCAAAGCCCACGGCCTGCCGGAATTTCGTGATTTCTTTAATGCAGATATAACGCGTGACGAGGCGGTAGCGCGTGCCAAGCAGCATACCCGTAACTACGCCAAACGCCAGCAAACCTGGGCTCGCCAGCAGCTTGGCGATTGGCAGAGGGTGGATGCAGCATTAACCCCTGAATTGTCATCATTCTGACATAATTCATCGCTAATGTGCCGGCTTAAAATAGGGCACGTATGAGTGAAGATACCAACATTATACCTTTAACCGCAGCGATTCGTGCGGCGATGGAAAGTGACAGGGTGCCTGAGCCACTGGCGTCATCACCGCTACCTAAAATCGATACCGGGCAGCATGCCTATCATTTTGAAACGCTTAAGCGTCTGATGATTGCTTCGTTAGATACTATTATTCCAGATAATACAAAATCTTATGATGACGAAATCACTAGGATAACACCCCAAATAGTCAAAAAAGAATGGTCAGTACAAATACAAGAACTGCAAAACATTGCTCATCTGCAAGATTGGATGAATGAGCTTATTTTTAATGGTCAACTTTTGCTGAACGCCGAACTTGAGAATGGTGAAAAAATTGACATTGCTATTCCCAATACTCACAGGCTTCTTGGTGCTTTGCTGGGCGTGATGCAACGCTACCTAACCAGCAGAAGCGATGTTGATGTGAACCATCAGATCGTAGTGCCTGAAGATGAGTTGGCACAGCGCAGAAATCTAAAACAAAGCTTACAGGCACCAAGTGCTCAGCCGCGAGTGGTGTCTGAGGGCACGCGGGCACTGCATGCGTTGCAAAACATGCAGCATTACTTGCAAGAACGCATGGCGTATGTAGCAGATCGGCTGCAGCAAGTAGAGGCTGCGGAATCACCTCAATCTGAAACGCTGGTGGCAATGCCGCCTCTCCGGGCTCCATTGGGTGATGCTGTGTTTCAAAATCTTAAAGTCCAGCTATTAGAATCTTTGGTTGTTGCAAAAGAAAACGCTCAAAATGGCCTTCGCCAAAACGTAGCCGATAGGAGCAAGAAGCTCACCGAAGATGAGGTTGCAGCGCTTGAAATACTCGCTAAACGCGACGTACTCGAAATAGACGAGATCTCTGACGAGCTGAGTGCGCATATTGCCGCGGCACAAAACATGCGGCAGTTATGTGCGTTTGACGCTATTTCCAGTAGGTTTCTGGCCAATGATTTGCGCACACAAACTTGCGATGGCAAGGAAAGCTTTTTTTACACAATGTTAAATCCTATGCTGCAAAGAGGTATGAATTTTCTGACCTCAAAAATCCATGATAACATGACAGCGGAGCAAAAAGCGCCCTACACCCACGCCATCAGCGCACTCGGTCAAAGCTGGCAACGCTATGAGCATCAATTTACGCGCCAAAAAGACACCATTCTAGCCCAGCAATGTGTAGAAGAGGGTGCTGCTGCGATAGTAACGCATGCACATAAAGAACGTAGCGCGTGCCGAACACGCATGCACGGCGCATTGACCGATGCTGCCTATGCATCGCACGCTGCACTAAAACGATGGCTACAAGACTTGCCGGAAACAAATGTAGCTCATGATGAGCTTTTAAAAGCACTAAAGGCCGCGATGAGCGATGAAGAGGGTGCGAAGGGTGTGCTGCGCATTCTAGGGCGCGAGCGCGATTTATTGCTGAGCCATGTGCACCGTGCAGATTCGCCGGAAGCCATGCCGGCAATGCTGGAGTGCTACGTGCAAGAAACGATGTTTGATTCCATCTGTAAAGAATCTGATCATTTGCCGATGTATCTGCGCAGCTTGCTGTTTGAAGGCATCAAAACTAATCTAACGCCCAAGAAAACGCCAAAGCCATCTAAGTGCATTATGGCTGGGCAAGACGCACAGCTAGGCCCCCAGCCAACCGTGATTTCGCGGGTGAACGAAGCGATTTCGCTGATGACAAAAGCGTACATGAACATTGCCCCGATTTTACCGGTGGTTTTTGAAGGTGAAGACGGCAGCAGTATGATGCTGCACGATGCGGCGATAAGAGCGCCCGCAAACGCTGAAAATACGGATGATTTTATGGCGAAGAAAGTGAACAGTATCTTGCATGATTATGTCCGCAATTGTTTGCCAGAAGGCACAAAAATTCCTGCCATCCCCGTGCTAGCGCTGCCGGTGATTGATGCGGCGTTTACACTGGCGGTGGCAGAGTTTCAGCGAGAAAATAAAATGATTGTCTTTTCGATTAATGACCCAGCATCTATTGCCGCTTTGCCAGAGAAGGTACGAGATGAAGTGCAGCAACGCATGCATCGCCTGATTGCACAACTGCCTTCGGATACTAAAGGCTTCCTTCACGATATGGATGCGATGCTGACGGCGACTCACTATCTTCGGGCACAAACAAAGCTGCTGGGGCGTGCGATGCCAGGGGCTTCTCGCTAATGCCCTTTACCTTTGCTGGAAACTGCCCTATATTAGCTGTGTCACGCAAGTGACTATGGCGATAAACGCAGCGTAGAATAAGCGGATTGGACCCGGGGGCAGAACCCGGCGGCTCCACCACCCTTCGCCCTTACGGGCTTCGGGTGGCAGGCCACCTGAAACCGTTAGAGCGAAGGAGTGTCCTTTAGAAGCTTTAGCGCAGGAGGGCTGCCAAATGCGGGGCCGAGTTAGCTTCGACAACCGTAGTAAAGGCGTTGTTTTTGCTCGGCGTGACCTGCCGTAATCGGTTATTTATACCTGCCAACGACAACGTGGCACTCGTTGCTGCTAACGACAATTTTGTCGTAGCAGCTCAGCTCGCTGCTTAGTGTAGCGTTCTGAGTTCTAGTCAGTAACGCGGTTTTGACCATTGCACCGGGCAACAGAAGCAATGGTCGCTTGCAATTTTGTGGATATTTGCTAGCCTGCTCTCTCTTTCACTGATGGGTTTATGCACGATACGATTGATTATCCGGGCTTTATCGACACCGCCATGCGTGGCGTGGTGCGCGAGGCGCTGCGTCAGGTGCAGCAATACGGCCTGCCGGGCGATCATCATTTTTTCGTCTCGTTTCAGACGGGGTATCCCGGGGTCAGCATTTCGCCGCAGCTTAAAAGCCGCTATCCGGAAGAAATCACCATTGTGGTGCAGCACCAATTCTGGGATTTGAATGTCGGCCATGAGCAGTTTTCGCTGATGCTGTCGTTTAACAATATCCCTGAAAAACTGGTCGTGCCATACGATGCGCTCACGGCCTTTGCCGATCCGTCGATTAAATTTGGCCTGCAGTTCCATGGCAAAAAAGCGGGCGGTAGCCTGCCGCTGGGCGTGGAAGACGAAAAAGTCGCCTGTCCGGCAACGGGTAAAAAAGCGAAGGACAAACCGGCGCTGGCCTCGTTTGATGAAGATGAGCCCACCAGCGATCATCCGGCCGCGAATGATGAGAAAGTCATCTCGCTCGAAGCCTTCCGCAAGCGCTAAATTTCCATGAACGATAGTGAGCATATGCACGCGCTCATCGCGCTGGCTGAGCGTGCGGCGCGCGCTGGCGAAGTGCCGGTGGCCGCAGCGATCATCGATGCGCACGGCGCGGTGCTTTCCATGCGCCATAACGAGGTGGAGGCGCGGCGCGACGCCACTGCCCACGCCGAGCTGCTGGCGATTCAGGAAGCCTGTGCGGGGCGCGGCGAAAAATATCTGACAGATTGTACGCTGATGGTGACGCTTGAGCCATGCGCCATGTGCGCGCAGGCGGCGGCGCATGCCAAAATTGGTCGTGTCGTCTTCGGGGCGTATGACGCCAAAAGCGGCGGCGTGGAGCACGGCGCGCGGGTGTTTTCGCACGCGACCTGTCACCACCTGCCCGAAATCATCGGCGGTGTGCAGGAAACCCCCTGCGCCGCACTGCTCAAGGATTTTTTTCAATCACGGCGGGGGTAAGGCATATATTAACCCGCTATTTCGATACCCTTGCCTCGAGGGTTCTCTAGCTGCGCGCCCTGAACTTTTGTTGATGGCGGGAAGATTTTATCCAGCTGCGCTTTGACTTCTTGCTCCACGTATTGTCCTTTAGCGATTGCGAATTCC
>JALHRI010000011.1:0-31154 GCA_022841525.1 Alphaproteobacteria bacterium
TTCCTGAATTTGCACCACCAGGCTTCTTCTTGTTGTTCTTCTGTTTTTTCTTCCACGCCGTACATCATGTCGGAATAACAGCCTTGCACCATGAGCATCAGCGCAAGCAACGCAGCGGCACGGGCGGGCATATTACTGCGGCGTCCAGGCGGTGTAATCGGCGCTCGAGGCGGCGCGCTTGGCTTCTGCCTGCAAATGGCCTTTAGGCAAATAGCGGTGCTTGGTGCCGGTTAAATTCGGCAGATGCGGGCGTTGCCAGCGGTAGCGTTTTTTTGCGTCACTCGGCACGCTGTCGGTCGTGTAATGCAGCCATGTATGCCATTCGGCGGGTACTTTGGAAGGCTCAGGCCTGCCATGATAGATCACCCAGCGAGAACGGCGCTGACCTTCTTTCGCCTGCGCGCGCGCCTGGTAATAGCGGTTGCCAAACACATCGCTGCCCACGTAGCTGCCAAAGAAAAACGTATGTAGTCGCGTACCAATGGTGGCGGACATAAAAACTCCTAACCGTTATCGAGGAAGGAACGCATTTTGCGACTGCGGCTGGGGTGCTTAAGTTTGCGCAGCGCTTTGGCTTCAATCTGTCGGATACGCTCACGCGTCACCGAGAATTGCTGCCCAACTTCTTCCAGCGTGTGATCGGTGTTCATGCCGATACCAAAACGCATGCGCAGCACGCGTTCCTCACGTGGCGTGAGGCTGGCCAAAATACGGGTGGTGACTTCGCGCAGATTGCTCTGAATCGCAGAATCTACCGGCAAAATCGCGTTTTTATCTTCAATGAAATCACCTAAGCTTGAATCTTCCTCATCACCCACGGGGGTTTCGAGCGACACCGGCTCTTTGGCAATTTTCATCACCTTGCGAACTTTATCAATCGGCATCACCAAGCGGGTGGCAAGCTCTTCGGGCGTCGGCTCACGCCCCATTTCATGCAGCATCTGGCGACCAGTGCGCACGATTTTATTGATGGTTTCGATCATATGCACCGGAATACGGATGGTGCGCGCCTGATCGGCAATGGAGCGGGTGATCGCCTGACGAATCCACCACGTAGCGTAGGTCGAGAATTTGTAACCCCGACGATATTCAAACTTATCGACCGCTTTCATCAGGCCGATATTGCCTTCCTGAATCAAATCCAGAAACTGCAGACCGCGGTTGGTGTATTTTTTGGCAATCGAAATCACCAAGCGCAAATTCGCCTCGATCATTTCTTTTTTTGCACGGTTCGCATCGCGCTCACCCTTGCTTACTGCCATGGCCACGCGCTTAAACTCGCTGATATCCAGGCCGGTTTCGGTAGCGATTTTGGCGATATCACTACGAAACACCTCCATCGCTTTCTTTTCTTTTTCGGCAAATTCTTTCCAGCCTTTTTCTTTGAGCTTGGCCACATCTTTCAGCCAATCCGGATCCAGCTCGCGGCCATTGTAATGCTGCAAAAAGCTCTGACGTTTCACGCCGTGTTTTTCAGCGGTTTTTAACAAACCCATTTCCAGCGCAATCAGGCGCTTATTCAGGCCGTAAAGGCGCTGCATCAACTCTTCCACTTTCATATTATTAAAGCGAATCGAGAGCATGATTTCGACCATCTGGCTTAAGAGCTCGGGGTATTTTTTACCATCACCGCTGGTGAATTTGGTATCTTCCCCCATCGCCAGGCTTTGCTTTTTTTCCTGTAATTTGCGCAGCTGTTTGGTCAGTTTGGCAAAGGCATCGAACTTCTCAAGCACTTGCGGCAGCAGCTCATTTTCCATCGCCACCAGTGAAAGCACGGCCTCATCATCGTCGTAATCGTCTTCTTCCTGTTCTTTGCGGCCACCTTCGAGCGCATCGTACTCGTCGGAGTCTTCGTCTTCATCATCGGTGGCGACTTGCGACTCACGCTCGCGCTGCGCATCGGCGAATTTTTCTTCCGTACCGGCACCGTAGGTCGCATCCAGATCGATCACTTCGCGCAGCAGCATCTCGCCGTTGCTTAAGCGGTCGCGCCATTCGAGAATCATGTGAATCACGGTAGGGCTTTCGCACAGGCTGGAGATAATCATCTCGCGGCCAGACTCGATGCGTTTGGCGATTTCAATTTCACCCTCGCGCGAGAGCAATTCTACATTCCCCATTTCGCGCAAATACATCCGCACCGGATCATCCGAGCGGCCGTAAGATTCTTCCTGCTTCTCGGCGGTTTCCGATTCCAGCACGAAGCCATCCGCGCTATCTTCATCATCGGTTACTAAGGGCACATCGTCAGATTTGTCTTCGACTTCGGGCAGCTCAATCACTTTTACGCCCTGCTTGCCCAGACGGCCAATCAGATCATCCAGCGCATCGGGCAAGATTTCTTCAGAAGGCAGGTGTTTATTGAGATCATCATAGGTCAGCACACCGCGGCTTTTACCCAGTTTCGTAAGCTTGGTAATCAGCGCATCAGAGACGACAAATGCGGCGGCAGAGGCGGTCTTCGCAGCACCCTTAGCGGCAGGTGCAGGCTTGGCGGGCTGCTTTTGTGGCGCCGCTTTGACTGGAGCTTTCGTCGCAGCCTCTGGTTTTTTTGCTGCGGGCTTCGCTGCTTTGGTGACGGGTTTTGCTGACGCCACTTTCGCCGCTGGCTTGGTCGCGACTTTTTGCTTCGGCGCGGGCACCGGTTTTTTAGCGACGGGCTTTTTTGCAGCTGGCTTCGCCGTTTTGGTGGCGGGCTTTTTTGACACCGCTTTGGCCACAGGCTTTGCTGCTGGCTTTTTTGCAGCTGGTTTTTTTGCGGCTGGTTTTTTCGACACTGGCGCAGATTTTTTCGGAGTCGGTTTTTTCGTTGGCATAGTCACCCTTTACACAAACAAAAACAGGCCGCCACATGGCAGCTGGGATTAAGCAGGCACTTATGCACGCACCTGCAGCGAAATCAACTGTAAAACAGCGAAAAAACACTTCACGGGAGTTTTTTATGACGCTACGCCGCCCAGTGGGTCTTGTTGGTAGAACAGATTGCGTTCGCGGTCGAGTTGTTCGAACTGGGCCTTGAGCGCTGCCAGCCGTTCAAAATGCGCCTCGCTGACTTCCTGTGCGAGGGCGTTTTCCGCCTGCGCAATATCGGCGAGTAACTGACTACGTTGCACATCATTGATCAGCTGCGGCCACAACTGCAGCGCCGTGAGTTCGCGCTGTGTGTAATCCGCCCCGGGGGGGAGTTTTAGCGCCTCAGATGCCTGAGCAAGCGCGCGCACCGCCTCATTACTCAGCGGGATCGGCGCTGCAGAAGGCTGCAGTTCTGATACGTGTGCTTCGCGAAGCAGTGCGTGATGAAGCTGCACCTGCCACGGCTTGGGAAGCGGCAAATTCAGCCACAATGTTTCGCGCTCGCCATCGGCTAAAATGGAGGGATGCCATGCAACCAGCGCGCAGAGTTTGGTGACTGCCTGCGCCACCTGATCTTCCGGCTTACTGAGTAATTTCGGCAAGGGTTGTGCGGGCATTTTTACAGCGTTGAACTTACCAGCGGATGTGCCCGAACCAGCCTGCTGCTGGCGTGCGCGCAGGCGGCTGCGCATCTCATCGCGGTAGTAACGTTTCACGTCGCTGTCGCTAATGCGCTCCAGCCGCGCCATCAGTTCGCGTTCTTCGCGCGCCCTTCCCTCAGGCGTCGTCGTTGTGGCTGAAAAGGCCTGCTGCCAAAGCACGTCAGCCATGGAACTGGCCGATGCCAGCACTTCATCTAGCGCGCTGCGGCCTCTGGTTTTAAGCAGTGAATCCGGATCCTCCCCCGCTGGCAGGCGGGCGATGCGCAGGCTTTTTCCGGGCTTGAGCAGCGGCAGTGCCAGCTCGACAGCGCGGTTCATTGCACGCAAACCCGCATTATCCCCATCGAGGCATAAGACCGGCTCATCGGCCATGCTCCAGCAGAGCGCAAGCTGTTCTTGCGTAATTGCTGTACCTAGTGGCGCTACCACGTGCTGCAGTCCGGCTTGTACCATGGCCACCACATCCATATAGCCCTCGGCAATGACCAACTGGCCGAGCTTCAGCGCTTCTTTGCGCGCACCATCAAGATGGTAGAGCTGGCGGCCTTTATGAAACCACGGTGTTTCCGGCGAGTTGATGTATTTGGCAGCCTCATCATTCGCTTCACCCGGCAGTACGCGGCCACCAAAGGCGATCACTCTGCCCTTCGCGTCGCGGATGGGAAACATCAGCCTGCGCCGAAAACGCGCGTAGGGCGCTTTGCCTTCCACCGCAATCAGCATTCCCATGTCGATCAGGGCGGCGGGTGCGATCCCCTTATCTGCCATCACGCGACTCAGAATATCGCGGTCTAGCGGCGCGTAACCGAGACCGAAGCGGCGAATCATCGCCTCATTCACGCCGCGACTATGCAAATAGCTG
This sequence comes from Alphaproteobacteria bacterium, assembly GCA_022841525.1. Taxonomy (GTDB): domain Bacteria; phylum Pseudomonadota; class Alphaproteobacteria; order Rickettsiales; family UBA3002; genus JALHRI01. Next base: position 4,381 of record JALHRI010000011.1, read on the forward strand.
CGTGCCACCTCGCCCTCGCGCGACTCATAGAGTGACTTATGCAACCAGTCCGCGACCAGCTGAATATTCCTAAGTGACTGATCTTTCTTTTCTTCCTGCGCCATTAACACCGGATCGGGTGCTGGCAGAGCCAGGCCTGCCTCTCCGGCGAGTTTTTTGACCGCATCCGGATAGCTAAGATGCTCATATTCCATAGTGAAGCCGATGACATCGCCATGCGCACCACAGCCGAAACAATGGTAAAATCCCTTCTCGTCATTGATGGTAAAAGACGGTGTTTTCTCGTTATGAAACGGGCACAAAGCCTGATATTCCCGCCCGGCTTTCTTGACAGTGATCACGCGTCCGATCACCTGCGAAAGCCGCAATCTGGCTTTTAATTCGTCGATAAGGCTTTGGGGAAACTTCATGTTTTAATTGAACTCTCGTTCATTGAACGATAATATTGTATTCATGGGTTGACCGCACCCCACCCGCTTCGTATGGTGCCCCTCCCTAATAGAGCGCAATGCTCAAAATAACAAGTAACAATCAAGGTAAGCAGATGAGCGTGGGATCACACAGCGACGAGTGCAGCGATATTCCTGAATGGCTTCAGGTCGGTGAAGAAGTATTGCCGCTCGTCATTCGTAGACATCGTCGCGCAAAACGTATCTGCCTTCGTTACGACCCGACCGGACATGCCGTGAGCTTAACCCTTCCCCGCCATGCGCGTGTGAGTGAGGGGCTGCATTTCCTCAACCAAAAAAGTGAGTGGCTGATTACTACCCTCACCGAGATGCCGTGTAAAAAGCAGATCAAGCCCGGTGTGGTGATTCCGCTGTTTGGTGCACGTGTGCGCATCAAGCACGATGAAACGCTGCGCTGCGCCTGGCAACTCAAAGATGACGTGCTCACCGTCTCTGGCAAGCGCGAACATTTTGAACGCCGCGTGATGGATGCGATTCGTAAAATGGCGAAAAAACATATCAGCGATCTGGCGGCTTATCAGTCGCGCCGCATTGGGCGCATCGTGCGTCGCATCAGCGTGCGCGATACCCGTAGCCGCTGGGGCAGCTGTTCGTCGACGGGGAATCTTTCGTTCTCATGGCGGCTGATTTTTGCACCCTACGAAGTGTTTGAATATGTCGTCGCGCACGAAGTTTCGCACCTGCGCCACATGCATCACGGTGAGCGCTTCTGGCAGCTATGCGAATTTTTATGCCCCGGCCACGAAGTGGCTAAAGAATGGCTGCGCGTACACGGCAAGGAACTCTACCGCTTTAACGCTTAAGGATTTTTCCTAGCGTTTGTCGTTGGGGTATTCGTACTTCACGTCGCCTGCGGGCAGATCTTCTACCAGTTTTTCAAGAAACCCTTTGGGAAGTGGTGATTCATCTGCCTGTTGCGGCGAGGCAGATTGAGGATCCACTTCCTCAATACGCGGCGCGGCAGATTCTTCCACGACGGGTAGCGGCTCTGGCGCAATCACATTGCCCTGATTATCCTTCACCTCAAACGGTAGCGGCGTCGCCTCGCCTGAGGGCACTTCTTCCACACCCGGCGGGTTCGCGCCTTCTTCCGGCAGGGCATCGATCCCAAAAAGCCAGGGCAAGAAGCCCCCGCCCGAGCTGCGCGCAGGCAGCGGTTCTACCGGCATGTCTGCCACCGCTTTGACCATGAAGTCATGCCAGATGGTTGCCGGCAGCGACCCGCCGGTGACTTTGAGCATCGAACGATTATCATCATTACCCACCCATACGCCGGTGGCGAGTTGCGCGGTGTAGCCCATAAACCAGGCATCCTTGAATTCCTGACTGGTGCCGGTTTTCCCCGCCACCTGACGTCCGGGAAGACGGGCGCGCGTGCCCGTGCCACCACTCACCACCCCCATCATCAAATAGTTCATCTGCTCGACAACATCGCTGGCAATCAGCTGGCGTGGCTCTTTGGCTTTGCGCTCATAGATTTCTTTTCCGGCCAGCGAACGTACACTCAGCACGCCGTAAGGCTTCACGCTCATCCCATGATTTGGCATATGCGCGTAGGCAGAGGTAAGGCTGATTAAGTTCGTTTCCTTCGAGCCCAGCGCAATGGAAGGGTGGCTTGGTACATTCGAAATCCCCAGACGCATCGCCGCCTGCGCCACGCGGCTGAAGCCCGCATATTGACCAATACGCACCGCCACCGTGTTAAGCGATTCGCGCATCGCCTGCGCGAGGGTAATCTCGCCCTTAAAGTCGCGGCCATAATTTTCCGGCGACCAGAGGCGACCATTCACCATCAGCGAAATTGGCGCATCCAGCACCAGCGAGGTTGGGCTTAATCCTGCTTCAATGGCCGCTAAATACACGAACATCTTAAATGCCGATCCGGGTTGGCGCTGCGCCTGCACCGCACGGTTATAGGGCGCTTTGAAATAATTCGTTCCCCCTACCATCGCGCGCACGGCGCCATCCGGACTCATCGCTACCAGCGCTCCCTGCGAGGCGCGCATCGCACCGCCTTTCTCGGCAATCACTTGCTGCACCGCGTCTTCTGCAAGGCCTTGCAAGCGCGGTTGCAAGGTGGTGGTCACCACCACATCTTCCTCCACGCTACCTAGCAGGCCGGGTAATTCTTCCATCACCCAATCGGTGAAATAGCGCGCATCATTGCCTTCAGTGGTTTGCACGACCTGTGTGGTTTTCAGATTCACCCGCGCGGTGGCAAGCTCATGATCGTTGAGCATACCCGCATCGTGCATGTTGACCAGCGCCTGATCTGCACGCTGAATCGCTTTTTCTTTGCTATTGGTGGGTGAATAGCGCGAGGGAGCCTTGAGCATGCCCGCAATCATCGCCGCTTGCGAGAGATTGAGGCGGTGCCCGTTCGTATTAAAATAGCGCTTTGCGGCGGCATCAATCCCGAACACGCCAGAGCCAAGATAGACGCGGTTTAAGTAAATCGCCATGATTTCTTCTTTCGAATACCGCGCCTCAAGCGCCAGTGCTAGCAAGGCTTCCTGCAGCTTACGCATGATCGAGCGTTCCGGCGTTAGAAAGACGTTTTTGGCAAGCTGCTGCGTGATGGTGGAGCCGCCTTGCAGCACTTTCCCCGCGGTCGCATTAACAAAGGCGGCGCGAATAATGCCCCAAATATCCACCCCCATATGCGAAAAAAAGCGGCGGTCTTCGGTGGCCAGCACCGCCTGGATCATCGGTCTTGGAATTTCACGGTACGGGATAAAGCGCCCCACCACATCGCCGTAGGTGGCGATCATTTTACCATCTTCGCTTTCAAACGTAATGCCGCGCTCTTTTTTCGCGGCGCTTAAATTGCGAATATCGGGCAGATCCTGCACCATGTACAACAGCGCGCCACCGCCCATTAACATCGCCATCATGATCAGATTGCCCAGCGCCCGCCTGAGACGTGAGCGCCGCGCACCCGCACGTTTCTTGCCCTTCGGCAACGCGCCCGTATAGACGACATTGCGCTGCGCCGGTTTACGTTTTTGCGTGCTCGACGTGCCACGAATGCTCGGCCCGCGAGTGCGAGCGCCGCGAGCGGGAATAGATGCACGAGGTTTTTTCTTATCGGTCATGGCAGGCTTTGCTAGCCGATGCCGCACGTAAGGTCACGAAAAACCTTTGCTTTAGCATAGACCATGCTAAATAGTGCCGCCATGTTCTCATCCGATACTGACTTTCACAGCGTTGCCACGGCAACCCTGCAAGAGCTTCTCACCAAACTGCAACCGGCGTTTGATCAAGGCATGCTTGAAGAGCTGGATCTTGAAAACGGCGTGATGCGCATTGAGCACAGCGATGCGCGCAAATGGGTCGTGAACCGGCACGAAGCCTCAAAGCAGATCTGGCTGGCATCGCCAACGCTGGGCGGCCTGCATTTTTCATGGAATACGCAGCAGCAGCAGTGGCAACTTGCAGATGGTCGCGCACTTGCGGAGATACTCATTAGTGACATAGGCCTGTCATGACCTATCCTACGTCTTCTGCTAACTCCGCCGATTTGCCTAAAGGCAAAATCAGTAGTCTGAAATGGCTGAAGCACTATCTGAAGCCTTACCGCAACCAGGTCATCTGTGCGACAGTTGCGCTGATGTTTACTTCGCTTGGCGTACTGGGCATTGGCCGCGCCCTCGCCTATTTAGTGGATGAAGGCATCGCCAAGGGCGATCCGCAGCTTCTGGGCACCGGTTATGTGGTCATGCTCGGCGTGGTGGTAATGCTGGCGGTGGCAACCTTTGCGCGTTATTTCTTCGTCTCATCGGTAGGGGAAAAAGTTGTCGCCGATATTCGCCGCGACGTATTTTCGCATTTGCTGAGCATGCATACCGGCTATTTTGAAACCGTGCGCGTGGGCGATGTACTCTCGCGCATCACCACCGATTCCACCTTGCTGCAAAACGTAGTGGGCTCAACGATTTCGATTTTTCTGCGCAACTCGCTACTCTTTATCGGCGGCGTGATCATGCTGCTGATCACCAGTGTGCGCCTCACGGAATATGTGCTGATCATGGTGCCGCTGGTGGTGCTTCCCATCATTCTGATTGGCAAGCGCGTACGCAAACTTTCGCGCGCCGCGCAAGATAAGGTGGGCGATATTTCGGTGCATGCGGAAGAAACGCTGCACGGCATTCGTACCATTCACGCCATGGCGATGGAAGATTTCGAGATGGCGCGCTTTGCCGCCATCGTCAGTGATGCAAAAACGGTGGCAATGCAGCGCATCCGCCTGCGCGCGGTGCTGACCGGCATTGTGATCTTTCTCATTTTTGGCGCGATTATTTCCGTACTCTATATTGGTGGGCAAGACGTGGTGGCCGGGCGCATCAGCGCCGGCGAACTCTCGGCGTTTATTTTTTACGCCGTGGTGGTGGCCGGTGCGGTAGGTGCGATCAGCGAAGTCATTGGCGAGCTGATGCGCGCCGGCGGCGCCGCAGAGCGTTTGTTTGAACTGCTCAGCCTCACCCCACAAATCAGCGCGCCGCAACAACCGCATGTTTTTACTAAAGCACCCAGCGGCCGCATTAGTTTTGAACATGTCACCTTCAGTTACCCATCAAGGCCAGAATCGCAGGCCACGCGCAATCTTTCCTTCCGCGTCGAGCCGGGCGAAACGCTGGCGATTGTCGGCCCCTCCGGCGCAGGCAAGAGCACTATTTTTCAGCTGATCCTTCGCTTTTATGATCCGCAGTTTGGGATCATTCGCATTGATTCGGTGGATATTCGCCACCTCAGTCCGCGTGACTGGCGCAGCCATATTGGTCTGGTGCCACAAGATCCGGTGATTTTTTCCGCAAGCGTACGCGACAACATCCGCGCCGGTTTCCCAAATGCCAGCGACGACGACATTACGGAGGCCGCACGCGCGGCGCAAGCGCTTGAGTTTATCGAGACGCTGCCAGAAGGCATGGATACCCATGTCGGTGAAAAAGGTGTGCAGCTTTCCGGCGGTCAGCGTCAGCGCATCGCGATTGCGCGTGCACTGATTCGCAAGCCGGTGCTGCTACTGCTCGATGAGGCCACCAGCGCCCTCGACAGCGTGAGCGAGAAAGCCATCGCCTCGGCGGTGGAAGAAATTTCCAAACGCTGCACGACGCTCATCATCGCCCACCGACTTTCCACCGTACAGCGTGCAGACAGAATTTTAGTGTTAAACGACGGCGCGCTGGAAGCCACCGGCACCCATGCGCAGCTTCTGGTAAGCTCGCCGCTGTATCAGGAACTCGCCGCTGGCCAACTAGCACTCAGCGCTTAGCTGTTATAGTCGTCTCAATAAATAATGTTACAATTTGTCATGCCAGCCCCGTCATTCGACGGGGTAAACTCGGCTGGCATCCACCTGTTAAAGGGCTGGATTCCTGCTTCCGCAGGAATGACGATAGGTGTGGTTCTTCACTGGAATAAGTATAGCCTTGTCTACTTATCTAATCATCACATCGGCACGATCAGGGGCACCGGAAGGCACATTGTGCCCCATGGCCTGCACGTTGATTTTCAGCTGATCCACCCCTTCGCGAATCAGGAATGCACGCACTGCCAGCGCGCGCGACATCGAGATGCGCCGAGCAATCGATGCTTCATCCGGCGTACCTTTGGCGTAGGCGGTAATGCGTACCGAATTTCCTTTTTCCTTCATGGTTTTTGACAGCGCTACCAGTTCTGATTTTGCCTCAGAGCTCAGCTCTGTCGCATCGGATGCAAAGACAATCGTGGCTGCTTTACTGCCCATCGCGCCAGAAGCAGGGGCTGGTGCAGGCGCAGGCGCTTTCGGCGCAGATTTAGGCGCTGCCAAAGGTGGGGGAGATGTTTTTTCAGGCGCTTTTTCCACGTTTGCAGGCGGCTTAGGCAGCTCAGCGGGCGGTGGCAATACCGGCAAGGCGGGAGCCAGTGCCGGTTCAGCACTGGATGGTTTTACCCCAGGCAGGGGTGGCAAAGAAGCAATCACCGTTTTTTCAGAAATATCCGGCTTGGGGCGCACTTGTTTTGGCGCTGGCGCCATTGGCGCAGGCGTCGGCAGTGGCGGCGCTTTTTTGACAATTGGCGTAATCGCCAGCGGCGAGGCAGAAGGCTCAGGCAGCGGTGGCAGCGTAGCGGGTGGCAGCTTCTCTTGTTGAGCAGCGGGCTTGTCAACGCTTGCAGCGGCTGCTTTCTCCTCACCGCGCGTCACTTTAGGAAGCGCGTCTGCGACCGGATTAATCGTGCGCGTTTCATCCCTCAGCGTACCTTGTGTCGCCGGTTCTTTGGTGAACATTTTCTCCATCCGCGCGGAAATAGATGGCAGCATTTTCGGCGCTTCTTTGCGCGTGGTGACATTCGCGGGCACCTCCACCTCCGGCACCGTTGCAGCTTTCTTCACCACCATCGTTTCCACCGGTTTACCCAGTAATTGCTGCGGCGATAGGCCTTCGAGTTCGCCCGCCGGCTTCGACGTTTTCATGCCGGAAAAATCAAGTCCGGCCAGGCTGGGGGCTGGCGGTGCGCTGGGTAGAGCAACCGCTGCAGGTGTAGGAATAGGCGCGGCAACTGGCGGCGGTGGTGGCGGCGGTGGTGGCGGCGCTTTCATCAACGCATCAATCTCGGGGAGTTTTTTGGCAGGCGCTGGCGCGGGAACCACTGGCTTCTCTAGCGGTGGTAATGTCGGTAATGTTGGAATAGGTGCTGGCGCAGCTTTCACGTCAGGCGGCGGGCTCAGTTTCGCAAGCTGTGCCGGCTTGGGCGCAGGCGGTGCAGGCGGTTCTTTGGGCGATTTGGGCGCTTGCGCCGCAACCATCGGCGGTGCAGGAGGTGCAGCAACAGCAGGTTCAGGCGCTTTCACGATCGGTGGTGGCACTGCTTTTTTCACCGGAATCATCATCGGTGCGGTGCTGATTTTTGGCGCTGCCGCTTGCGGTACGGGTGCTGGCGGCGGTGGCACGGTTGCTGGCGGCGGCGCGGCGGCGGCGACTGTTTCTTTCACGTCTGCGGTAGCCATTGCTTTGGGCGCAGGCTGGCTGACGCGCGCGGCACGGCGCGGCGCAGTGGCAACGACGCTGCGGCGCTCTGGTGCTGGCGGCGCTGCACTCGATGCCTCCGATAAAATATGTGCCGGCGACTCACCGCGCGCAAAAGGCGTACCCGTACCCAACGGCGCGGCGGCGATGGCTACCGCGGCCGGAGCCGCCCCATCCGCCGGCAGTGCCACGGGTGGTGCATAGGGCTGATCACGCGGCACTTTGCGGATTTCGGCCGCCGATGCCGGCGCAGATGCTACAGGCACCCCGCGTAATTTACTAAGCACATCGAGGTTAAGCTCAACACTGGGCGCGGCGCTTGGCACGCGACCATAGCCTGCAGACTGAGCATACGCCGTAGGCGCAGCACTTGCCATCAGCAGCAAGGCCGCAGCAAACGGTAAAGAATGTATGAGCTTTTTCGCGCGCATGCCGTAATAAATTCCAGTGAGCCCAGAGTGTTTTTGCTTTGACGAGAAGTCTAGCAAACGCCCCCCCTCAGGCAAGCTGGTCTGGGCGATGTGTGGTAAAATGTGCATAACTTGACCGCGAATCCATGCAGCGTTTTGCATGGGTTGCGATGCGCACGTCAGTAATTTGCTGATGTGACTATCAACTCACGGATTGCGCTTGCTCTGCAGGGCGCGATCTATTAAAGCCTCGCCATGCATTCTCCCTTAATTCATGTGATGATGAAAGCCGTGCGCGCCGCCGCCAAAGGCGTGATACGCGATTTCGGCGAGATGGAAAAACTACAAGTCTCGAAAAAAGGCGTTGCTAATTTTGTGACCAGTGCAGATGTGCGCACGGAGAAAATCTTGCTCGAACAGCTGGCGCAAGCGCGCCCGAAATTCTCGTTCTTAAGCGAGGAAAGCGGGCTTAGCGGCAATGAAAAAGCTACCGAGCGCTTCGTGATCGACCCGATTGACGGCACCACGAATTTCATTCACGCCATTGCGTATGTGGCCATTTCTGTGGCCGCACAAAGCCTCGATAAAGACGGCAACTGGCAAACCACTGCCGGTATTATTTACGACCCGATTCACGATGAAATGTTCATCGCCGAAAAGGGCAAAGGTGCGTTTTTAGAAAATTATAAACTGCGCGTCTCTACCCGTGAGGAAGATGCGCTGATTGGCACCACGAGCCCGCGCACCTACCGCAAAGATTTCGATTACACGCTGGAGGCGTATTCGCGTCTGTCGCGCTGTGGCCATACGCTTCGCAGCATGGGCTCTGCCGCGCTGGATCTGGCGTATGTGGCTGCCGGAAGGCTCGATGCCACTTGGTATCATAAGCTGAACTTATGGGATTTAGCCGCAGGCATGTTACTGGTGAGCGAAGCAGGCGGCAAAATTACCGATGAGCATGGTAATCCTTACACATCTGAAAATGGCAGTATTGTTGCCAGCAACCGATTGCTGCATGCAGGCATTATCGACGCGCTGAAGGTCTAACTACACCGTCTCTGCAAGTTTTTCTTTGCGCGCATGAAGCGCTTTTTTAATCGCATCGTTGAATGCTTTCACGGCAGCGCCTGCACCTTCAGGATGTGTCCACACTGCGTTGATTGCGGCAATAAAATCAGCACCGGCTTCAATTTGCGGGGCGCAGTTTTGCGGGGTCATGCCGCCAATCGCCACGCAGGGCACAACGGTATAGGTGCTCCACCACGTGATTAAATCGTTGCTGGGCGTGCCATATTTCGCAAGCTTCTCTGCCGATTTCGAGGCGGTGGGGTAAAACGCGCCGAACGCGACATAATCGGCACCGTTATCGCCCGCTTCCATCGCCATGTGCGAGGAATCATGGCAGCTAATACCAATCACTTTTTCTTCACCTAACAGATCACGTGCTTGCTTTAAGCTCATATCTTCCTGACCTAAATGCACGCCGTCGGTGTTGAGTTCTTTGGCAAGCATTACATCATCATTGAGCAAAAACGCCACGCCAAACTCACGGCAGATGGGCTGCAGCACGCGCACTGCTTCGGCAATCTTCTCGCGCGGTGTCTCTTTCAGGCGCAGCTGAAACGCACCAACATCCCCCCCTGAGAACGCCGCGCGCAGCTGATCTGCAAAGGCGCTCGCATCTATCTGCATCGGCGAGATCAGATAGAAGCGACAGGGGAAATCGTTAGGGTCGTTACTCACACCCGCTCCGCTTTTTTGAAGACATCGACAATCGTACCCAGCAGTTTTAGCGCATCTTCGCGCGGGCGCTGGAAGCTGTTGCGCCCCATGATCGAACCATCCGCGCCACCGTCTGCCAAAGCTTGAATTTCCGCCAGCACTTCGATGTCGGATTTCGCACCGCCGCCAGAGAAAATCACCAACCGTTTGCCACCAAACGTGGTTTGCTTGATATGGGCAATGCGCGCCGCCAGCGTATCGACTTTAATTCCCTGTGCCGCGTACACTTTCTTAGCTTCTTCTTGCTCGATATGCGCGGTGGGTGGCTTGACTTTAATAATGTGCGCGCCCAGCAGTGCGGCGATATGCGCGGCGTAGGCCGTGACATCGATCGCGGTTTCACCGGCTTTGCTTAAGCCCTCGCCGCGCGGGTAACTCCAGATCACCACCGCGAGTCCGCACGCCTTGGCTTCGGCCGCCAGCTCGCGGATTTCTTCAAACATCTCGTAGGCCGCGTTCGAGCCCGGATAAATCGTAAAACCAATCGCGCTACATCCTAAGCGCAGCGCGTCGTTGACGGTGGCAGTGACGGCCTGATCGGGCGAGGCATCTTTGCTGGAAAGTGAATTATTGCTGTTCATTTTTAGAATGGTGGGAATTGCTCCGGCGAAGGTGCCGGCACCCGCCTCGATCATACCCAGCGGCGCGGCGTAGGCGTTTAGGCCAGCATCAATTCCGAGCTTGAAATGATAATGCGGATCGTAAGCATCGGCATTCACCGCAAAGCTGCGCGCGGGCCCGTGTTCAAACCCCTGATCGACCGGCAAGATCACCATTTTTCCGGTGCCGCCAAGCTTGCCGTGCATCAGCATCCGCGCGAGGTTGGCCTTAGTTCCCGGTGAATCTGCTTCGTACCAGGACAGAATTTTTTTCACAGTTTTCGTGGTCATAAATGCCTCATGATTGCTTGGCGATGTTTTCCCACCCATGCGTGCGGATGTCAACTGCGCCTGTGGGATAATCGGTGATGATGACGGCGCCAAGCGGCGCCGCGATGGCGCGAAGTTTTGCAATCATTTCCGGCGCGCAGGCGCTGTAAACATGGCGAATGCCCATGCGCAGCGCGTCATGGCAGATGGCGGCGTTATCGCCGCAGCCGATGAGGATTCGGCCTTCAGCATTCTGAATTTTTTTTGCTTTCTGAATCCTGAATCCTGAATCCTGAATCCTGAGAGCCAGCCCCACACCCGCGTAACAACAAAAATCATGCGGGGTGATCAGGCGTGCACCGAGCGGCGCACGCGCTACATCCTCAGGCGTATGCACGATCAGCAGCATGCGTCCCCATCAACGCTGCAATGCCCGGCAACTCCTTGCCTTCCAGCCATTCTAAAAACGCGCCGCCGGCGGTCGATAAATAGCTCAGCTGCGCGCTAAGTCCGGCGTGCGCTAGTGCGGCCACGGTATCGCCGCCACCGGCCACCGAATGCAGCAGGCCTGCGCGCGACTGCGCCGCCACCATGCGCGCCAGCTGCGTCGTTGCACTATCAAACGGCAGCGTTTCGTAGGCGCCGAGTGGGCCGTTCCATACCATGCTACGCGCGGTTTTTACCGCATCGTAAAGCCGCATCAGCGAAGCCGGGCCGATGTCTAAAATCATCGCATCGTTTGGCACCGCATCCACCGGCACGATTTCGCACGGCGCGTGCGGGCTGAAAGCACGCGCAACTACCACATCCGAGGGCAAAAGAATCTCACAGTTGTTTTTCTTTGCTGCGCTTAAAATTTCTTTTGCGGTGGCGGTCATCTCGCGCTCAACCAGCGAGCCACCCACATCATGCCCTAAAGCCAGCAGAAACGTGCTGGCCATCGCGCCGCCAATCACCAGCATATCCACTTTTGCGGTGAGGTTGCCGAGCAGTTCGAGCTTGGTCGATATTTTGGAACCGCCTACTACCGCCATAAGCGGGCGTGCGGGGCTTTGCAACACTTTGCTGAGCGCAGCCACTTCTTCGGCGAGCAAAAACCCGGCAGCGCTTGGCAGATGGGCAGCAATGCCTGCAACACTGGCATGCGCGCGGTGCGAGCAGGAAAACGCATCGTTGATAAACACATCGCCAAGGCTGGCGAGAGCTTTGGCAAAGTCGCCGTCGCCGGCTTCTTCCTGCGCATGGAAGCGGACATTCTCCAGCAGTACGACATCGCCGTTTGCTGCATTTTCTACTGCCAGCCGCGCCGTATTGCCGATACAATCCGGTGCGAATTTTACCGGCTTATCCCATAAATGCGCCGATAACGTATCCACCAGTGGGGCAAGCGATAGGCCGGGGTCATAGCCTTTCGGGCGGCCCAGATGCGAGAGAATCACGACTTTGGCATCGCGCTCCATGAGATGTTGCAATGTGGGTAAAATGCGTCGAATGCGCGTATCATCTACCACCCTGCCCGCCTTCATTGGCACGTTCAAATCGAGGCGCACCAGCGCCGTTTTGCCGGTGACGTCGAGGCTGGAAAGATGGGGGAGTGAAGATTTCATCAAATTGTCACACTATTAGTTGTAGGGCTTTGTAGGCTGAGACCTATCACAAGACAATAGAGTATTTTATGACAAATGTTAGCGACACAAAAACTTCTAAAGCATGGTCTACTAAGCCAGCCAACCGTCCTCGACCAGATCCAGCCGGTAATGATGATCAAAAATTCGCTAGAGGCGTTGAAAGATCTATTGCACGCAGTAAACGTGATTGGGTCGAAATTGAGGGAAGAAAAGGTGATCAGCGCGCACGCGTAGATGCAGCAAGAATGGCTGCTGCAGGCGTGGTTTTTGGTCGTAAATAGTAAAACTGCAAGCTGTCACCTCTGTGCCGCCTTCACCAACTCGGCGACCACTTCTGGGTTCAACAATGTGGAAATATCGCCCAGATTCTCGGTATCACCCTCGGCGATTTTGCGCAAAATGCGGCGCATAATTTTGCCGGAGCGTGTTTTGGGCAGCGCGGGCGTTAGCTGAATAATGTCTGGGGCTGCGAGCGCGCCAATCGTGTTTCGCACATGTAACATCAGCGCTTTTGCCTCTGCCTCAGCACCTTCTTTTAAGGTCACAAACGCGTAAATACCCTGACCTTTAATATCGTGCGGGAAGCCCACCACGGCGGCTTCTGCCACCGCTTCATGCGCCACCAAGGCCGACTCAATTTCTGCCGTGCCTAAACGGTGACCGGATACGTTAATCACATCGTCCACTCTGCCGGTGATCCAGTAATAGCCATCCGCATCGCGGCGCGCGCCATCGCCGGAAAAATACGTGCCTTTCACGGTGGAAAAATAGGTCTGCTCGAAGCGCGCATGATCGCCCCAGATGCTTCGCGCCTGCCCCGGCCAACTATCTGTGATACACAGCAACCCCTCGCCTTCACTCTCGATGCGCGCACCTGCGGCATCAAACAGCGCGGGCTGAATCCCGAAAAATGGCAGCGTCGCGCTGCCCGCTTTGGTAGGCGTGATGCCTGCAATCGGCGTGATCATGTGGCCGCCGGTTTCGGTTTGCCACCAGGTGTCCACCAGTGCGCAGCGCGCACCTCCCACCACGTCATGATACCAGTGCCACGCTTCGGGATTAATCGGCTCGCCAACACTGCCAAGCACGCGCAAACTGGCGCGTGACGTGGATTTGACAGGCGCATCGCCGTAACGCATCAGCGCGCGAATGGCCGTAGGCGCCGTGTAAAATTCAGTGACGCGGTGACGATCAATCACCTCCCAAAAACGCGACGGCGTGGGATGCGTTGGCACGCCTTCAAACATCAGCGTGGTGCAGCCACCAAGCAGCGGGCCGTACACTACATACGAATGTCCGGTGATCCAGCCAACATCGGCAGAGCACCAGAATACCGAATCGGGCTGAATCGCAAACGTAGTGCGGTGGGTATGCGCGGCGTACACCATATAGCCACCACATGTATGCAGCAGGCCTTTGGGCTTACCCGTCGATCCGGAAGTATAGAGAATAAAGAGCGGGTCTTCAGCATCCATCGTTTCCGGTGCGCAGCTAGCCGCTTGCTTGGGCACGAGTTCATGCCACCAGTGGTCGCGACCTTCCTGCATCGGGCAATCCGCACCGGTGTGACGGTACACAAGCGTGCGGTATCGTAGCTCCTCCTCCCCTTGCGGGGGGAGGCTGGGAGGGGGGGGAGTGGAAGAGTTCCGTACCCCCCGGGTCACCCCCCCCCCCCCCGCCCCCGTAAAGGGGGAGGGAGTTTCAAGCAACGCATCAATCGCTCTATCCACCTGAGCTTTGAGGGCGATAGCTTTGCCGCCACGCATCACCTCATCGGCGGTGATGATGAAGCGGCTGCCGCCATCTTCCATCCGCGCGCGAATGGAGTCGGGCGCGAAACCGGCAAACACCACGCTGTGCACCGCGCCAATGCGCGCGCAGGCGAGCATGGCGTAGGCGGCTTCCGGCACCATTGGCATATAAATGGTAACCACATCGCCGCGCTTGACGCCGAGTTGTTTCAGCGCGTTTGCCACGCGGCAGACTTCATCGTGCAGTGTCTGAAACGTGATGTGGCGGATATGGTTCGCATCATCGCCTTCCCAGATAATCGCGGTTTTATTCGCCAGAGCCGGCAAATGCCGGTCAATCGCATTTTCGGTGATGTTCAGCGTCGCCCCTTCAAACCAGCGAATAGAAACCGGCGAATGAAACGAGGTGTTTTTGACCGTGTGCCAACGCGTGCGCCAGTGGAAGCCTTCGGCGATGGTTTCCCAGTAGGCCGCAGGGTTGGTGATGGAGTGTGCGTACGTTGTCATCGCCCAAGCCTACAGCTAACAGCTTACAGCTTACAGCAAAAAATATGCTATTGAGCTGTCGGCTGTCGGCTGTTAGCTAGACCCACATGCCACGCTATAAACTCACGATTGAATATGACGGTACGCCTTTTCACGGCTGGCAAGCGCAAGATGGCCTGCTCACCGTGCAAGGCGTGCTGGATAGCGCGCTCAGCCAATTTGCCGGCCACACGGTAGAGAGTTACTGCGCCGGCCGCACCGATGCGGGCGTGCATGCGCTTGGGCAAGTGGTGCATGTCGATTTCGCAAGCCCGCGCCGCGCCTTTAACATCATTCGCGGGGTGAATATCTACACGCTGCCGCATCCGGTCGTCATCACACATGCGGAGGAAGTGGCGGATGATTTTCATGCCCGCTTTGATGCGCGCATGCGCCATTACCGCTACCGCATCACGCGGCGTGCGGCACGCCTGAGTGTCGATGAATTTCGCAGCTGGCACATTTTCCGGCCAATGGATATGGCCGCAATGCGCGAGGCGGCGGCGCATTTCATCGGCGATCATGATTTTACCAGTTTCCGCACCTCCGAATGTACGGCAAAATCGCCGCATAAAACCATCACACGCTGCGATATTTCTGAGCATGGCGAGGAGGCATGGGTGGAAATTTCCGCGCGCAGCTTCATGCATAATCAGGTGCGCATTATGGTGGGCAGTCTGGTGCAAGTGGCCACCGGCCGCTGGCGCGCCGAGGATATCCGCGCCATGCTAGAAGCGCGCGACCGACGCGCAGCAGGCATCACCGCACCGGCGCACGGATTATATTTTATGGGCGTGGAATATACATAAAAAAAACCCCACCGTGTGAACGATGGGGTGGTGTTGTTAACCTAATGGAAGAAATGCTTAGGCTGCGTGATGCTGCGCAGGGGCGGCTTTGCCCGCGCTCATCTGTCTGGCCGCCAGCGACATGCCGCGCGTCCCCAGACCAATTTGTTTTGCTAAATTACTGCGCACACGCGCATAGTTCGGTGCCACCATCGGGTAAGAATCTGGCAGATTCCAACGATTGCGATATTGCTCGGGCGTCATGTTGTAATTCGTTTTCAGGTAACGCTTGAGCATCTTCACGCGCTTACCATCTTCCAGACAAATGAGATAATCCGGCTTCACCGACTCTTCCACCGATACAGGCACCAGCTTGCCTTGCTGAGCCGCAGGCACCGCGTGCGCGAGCTGTGCAAGCTGAGCGTACACATCCGCCATCAGTTGATTCAGGTTCAGCGTTTCCTGCGTACGCCCTGCGACATAGGCACTGACAATCTGCGCGGTGGCTGACACCAGCACATCATGCGACAGCGTGGAAGATACCGTAGTACGGCGTGATTCATTCGCATGTAGCTGCGACATAAGCTTGCTCCGAGATATATTTTTATTTTTTGATATTCTTAAGAGTTTATGGATTAGCCCCGCTTCGGCACCAAGTCAAGAACATATGATAAGTTACTGCTTTAACTTGCAATATGCAAACCCTTGGCCTATGGATAACCCTATCCTCACCCTCTGCTTTAAGGATGTTTATGCCCAGTACGCTCGAGAAAAAATGTATCGAACATGGCCTGAAAATGACCGGCCAGCGTCGGGTCGTAGCGCGCGTACTTTCCGAATCGGCCGACCATCCGGATGTGGAAATGCTCTACGCCCGCGCCAGCGGCATTGATCCGAAAATCAGCATCGCCACGGTGTACCGCACGGTGAAATTATTCGAAGATACCGGCATGATCGAGCGCCATGATTTTGGCGATGGCCGCGCACGCTACGAAGAAGCGCCGGAAGATCATCACGATCATCTGATCGATGTGCGCAGTGGTAAGGTGATCGAATTTGTGAACGAAGAAATTGAAAAACTGCAAGAACGCATCGCGCGCGAACTTGGCTACAAACTCGTCGGCCACCGCCTCGAACTTTACGGCGTGCCGATCAGCGAAAACCCGCGAGTCGATTGAGCGCTATTTAAACGCCAGCCCTGCGCCTTCTAACTTTTTAAACGCCAGCCCTGCGCCTTCTAACTTTTGCTGGCTTGCAAGCGGACCACTATAGTTTGGCGGTATGAGTTGACCACTCAGATCGCCCTTGATTTGCTGAGCAGCGCCTTCATACGTGACGCCCCCATTTGCAAAAGCGCTTTTTACTTGCTCGGGCGTCGGCAATGCAATCTCTCCGGCGTCGGCGCGCAGACCCAACCCATCGCCCAGGAAAATCTGCTTGCCCTGGTTTGCTTGCTCAATCGCCAGTTTCAGCGCCAGATAGGTAAAACCATGATGCGGCATCCCCGCGTAATGATCCTTCAGCAACTTGCCAAGCGAATCACCCGACTGGACTGTGTATTTTCCAGTATCAGAAGGCGACGCAACTTCTGCTGGAGCTGCTGCTGCGGGAGATGCTGGTGTTGGTGTTGGTGCTGCTTGAGCTGGTGCTACTGCTGCTGGTGTTTTGGCATTGGGTGATGTAGCGCCTTTAGAAGCTGCGGCGATTGGCGGCGCAACCACTGATGGTATTGCCGGAGAACCCTTATCTCCTTGCGATGCAACAGGAATGAGCGAGGAATTATTCGGGTTAGCCCCGGCCACAAGTTTGTCAATAGCCTCTGGTGTGCGTGTATTCAGTGGACTTGGGGCTGCGTCTGAAGAAATCACGATCTGTGAAGGGTTGTTTTGATTTGCTACAAAAGCATCAAATGCTTTCTTGTCTTCAAACGTTTGAAGCACAGAGTTGTCAGAAGCTTTCTGAATCACCACCTTGCCGTCATCTTGCTGAATTACCCGGTAGCCATTGTTTTCTGAAATAGTTTCTCCAGCAATCACTGCTGGTGTTGGTGCTGGTGCGCCTACTGCTGGTACTTGTGCGCCTGCTGCCGGTGCTGTTGCGCCTGCTGCTAGTACTGGTGGCTGTGCTGGATTCAATCGCGCGGAGGCTTCAGCCATCAGCTGGCGAGCGACTGAAATACCCGTAGCGCCGCCATCATTAGTGTTATTCCTTGCTTCATTTGCTTGCTGAACAAAATGTGCACGGTGTTTTGTAAATTCGTCAGATACAATCAGACTGGGGTTACTTCTTAAAGAAGATACCGTCATCGCGGCGGCATAAGCATCAGCATGTTCAAGTTGTGCAGTATCACCAGAAGCTGCAGGTATCTGACTGAAATCTGTTTTAGAGTCTGAGCCGTAATATTTTTTGTAAGCTGCGGTTACAGACTCATTGCCAATTGCTGGAAGCACCCGATCAACTGAAACCTCTTGAGCCGGAGCTAAAACCCCTACTATGGAGGCCTGATTCGGATATTGACGCTTAAGGTTAGTTAGTAATTCTGATTTTTTTTCATGAGATATATAATCACCATATTTTTTTTGGAAGCCTACCTTATCTTTTATAGCTTCGTCTACTAGCGTCTTAACGGCTAGTGCGTTTAAGAGTGTGCCATAATCTATACTCTTAGCTTCCTCTCTTTCGAGAAGAGATACTTGTCCATCACCATCTCTATCGATGGGATCATCAGCCAGAAACCTTTGTAACAAACCATCACCTGGTACATTGTGAGTAAGGCTGCCATCTGCCTTTTGTTTACCGAGCAGTTGAATATAGCCATTAGGCGGCAAAATATTCGTTAAGGTTCCACCCCCGATTTTCTCAAATACAATTTTCTCAGCTTCTGCCCTTGTAATGCCAGATGGTGCTTCCATAACGCTCTCCACGACTAGAAATTAGTAAAGTCCACCTCACCCTAGCATCCAATTGTTACACATTTATTAAGATGGATAAAATTTTTGTAATTTTTGCTGGATGATCACGATCCCCACCATCCACCGCTTCTTGTTTGCATGGCACGGCAATGTCGGCTAAGAATCCCATCTATGTCGTTTGAACCCGTGTTTGAGCCTATTGTGCAAGGCTCGCTGGAAGTACGCCTGGCCATGAGCGAGGCGGAACTATTCAGTGCCCAGCGCCTGCGCTACCGCATTTTCTGCGAGGAAATGGGTGCCGCCGCCAATCAGGATGTACAGACCCAAAAGCGCGATTTCGACCGCTTCGATGATGCCTGCCACCATGTGCTGGTGCTCGATCACACCCGCCCCGAGCCTGAGCGCGTGGTGGGCACCTACCGCTTGCTGACGCGCACGAACATGAAGCGTGTCGGTCATTTTTACACGGAAACTGAATACGACATCGCGCGCTTAAACGCGCTACAAGGTGAAGTGATGGAGCTGGGACGCTCGTGCGTGGAAGTGCCGTACCGCACCCGCCCCGTGATTCAGCTGCTCTGGAAAGGCATTGGTGCCTTCGTGGTCGCGCGCGACATTAAGGCGATGTTTGGCTGCGCCAGTTTCGCCGGCACCGATCCTAAAGCGCACATGCTTGCACTTTCGTATTTGCATCATTTCCATCTGGCACCTGAACATCTGCGCCCGCGTGCGCTGGATCAGTACTACACCCCGATGAATCTGATGGCCAAAGAAGCGGTGGATGCGCGCTCGGCACTGAACGTCATGCCAACGCTGATTAAAGGCTACCTGCGGCTTGGCGGCATGGTTGGCGACGGCGCGGTGATCGATTATGCCTTCAACACCACCGATGTTTCCATCGTGCTGATGACCGATGCGATGCACGATAAATACGCCAAGCGCTACACTGCCTGATGCCCTCCTCCTCTCGTGTTCGCGCTCTGTTTCGCACCGTGCTGATTGTGCTTTGGGTGCTGCTCTTGCTGCCGTTTGGACTGCTGCTTTATTTCACCGGGCAGAACCGACTGCGCGCAAGGCTGGTACATGTGTTTTATGTTGGCATGTGCCGTATTCTGTCCATTCGTATCACGCTGAAAGGAAGCGTTAGCGCGGCGCGGCCACTGCTGATTATCTCTAATCACATCAGCTATCTGGATATATTTGTGCTCGGGGCAACCGCGCGCATGTCGTTTACGCCTAAGCACGATGTGCGCAGCTGGCCGCTGATCGGCTTTCTTTGCGTGCTTGCGGACTGCGTATTTGTGGAGCGCAAACCCAGCCAGATGCAAGAAGCGCGCGAGGCGATGCAAAAGCGTCTGAATGCTGGCCGTGCGGTATGTATTTTCCCCGAAGGCACTACCGGCAATGGCCGCGATGTTGCGCCGTTCAAAAGCGGATTTTTCAGCCTGACCGAACTGGTGGACATGCCCGTGCAACCGATCAGTATCATCTACACGCATCTGGCTTCTCAGCCGCTGACTGAGGCGTTGTGTGAGCATGTCGCCTGGGTGGGGGATGCTACGTTTTTCGATCATTTCTGGCGGGTGCTTGGTTACAGCAGCCTTGATGTCACGCTGGTGATACACCCGCTACAATCCGCTGCTGATTTTGCCGATCGCAAGGTGCTGAGCTTGCAATGCGAAACGCTGATCCGTAAGGCGGTCTTAAGCGAACAACCAGCCTGATAGATCATGCCTTTAATCGAAATCACTCCCGCCACCCACGACGTGGATATTGCGCTGGCCTATGCCACGGCCGATAATTTCACCGGCGCGCATGTCTACCGCGAAGGTGCGCGCTGTTTTCTGCATCCGGCAGCGGAAGAAAAACTGCGTATCGCCACCCAGCTTGCCGCGCAACTCGGCCTGCGTTTTCTCATTTTCGATGCGTTTCGCCCCACCGAAGCGCAGTGGAAGCTGTGGGCGCACACACCCGATCCCAATTTTCTGGCCGACCCGGCGAAAGGATCGCCCCACTCACGCGGGGTAGCGGTGGATTTAACACTGCTGGATGCTAGCGGTGCACCGCTGGACATGGGCACCGCGTTTGATGAATTCACGCTACGCTCGCATCACGGCAGCCTCGATATATCCGCTGCGGCACAGGCTAACCGGCTGTTACTGATGGGCATCATGACCACGGCAGGGTTTGATTTTTACCGCAACGAATGGTGGCATTATCAGCTGTTTAACAGCCGTGACTACCCACTTTTTTCCGACGCCGCCGCCGGTACAGGCATGATGGATCATGCCTAAAACCCCAGCTAATATTAACTTTTAATTAAGCGCAATCTGCGATATAATGAGACTATGAGTATTGGATCCATAGCATTGAGCGGTCTTCAGGTGGCTGGTAAGCGCCTGGGAGTCAGCGCGAATGATGTCGCCAACGTGTCGAGCACGGTGGGGCGGGATGCTGCGGGTATCCTCAAAAACGAGCCGTACCGCGCGCAGCGTATACAGCAGGTGTCGCAGTTGCCCGGCGGCGTGCGCGCCCGCGTTAGCGATGAAGCGAATGCGACCGTTCCCGTTTACGATCCCTCCAGTCCGGTTGCGGATGAAAATGGCCTGGTAGAAACGCCAAACGTCGCGCTTGATCAGGAAGCGATCGAACAGAACATCGCCAGTTACGATTTTAAGGCGAACCTTAAAGTCCTCAAAGCCGAGGACGAAATGCTTCAAGGCCTGCTCGATATTCAGGCTTAAGCCACCGCTTCCACCGCAATCACTTCCGGCACGTAATGTTTCAGCATGTTTTCAATGCCGTTTTTCAGTGTTGCCGTGGAGCTTGGGCAGCCCGAGCATGATCCATGCATTTCCAGGTGCACAATCCCTTCTTTGAAGCTGTGAAACACAATATCACCGCCATCCATCGCCACCGAAGGGCGCACGCGGGTTTCAATCAGCTCCTTAATTTGCTCGATGATTTCAAGCTCATCTTCCGAATAATTCTCGACCTTTGCCGCGGCGGCTTTTTCTTCTTTGAGCAGCGGCGCACCGGAGAGTTTATGCTCCATAATCGTGGTCAGAATTTGGGGCTTGAGCACCTCCCATGAGGCTTCGTGCAGCTTGGTGACGGTGATAAAATCCGAACCGAAAAACACCGCACGAATATCGACCAGTTCAAACAAGGCCGCTGCCAGCGGCGAGCGCGCCGCGTTTTCCTTATCGGTAAAAAAGGCAGTCTTATCGCCAAGCACCGTATCGCCGGGCAAAAATTTCATCGTATTGGGATTGGGCGTGTCTTCGGTTTGAATGAACATAAATCCTCGTGCAATTTTGATTTGCTGGCTATATAGGCCTGCCAACTGCAAAACACAAGGAAACCTGTATGAAAAATCTGCAATCCATCATCGAAGCCGCCTGGGAAAACCGCTCAGAAATCACCACCGCCACGCTGGGCGATGCGCGCGATGCGGTTGGCGAAACCCTGAAAGCGCTGGATGCGGGGCTGCTGCGCGTGGCAGAAAAAACGTCGGGCGCGTGGGTGGTGAATACGTGGGTGAAGCAGGCGATTTTGCTTTCTTTCCGCTTGGGCGGCAATGTGAGGATGGAAGGTGGCGCCTATGATAAAGTGCCGCTTAAAACCGCACGCTGGAGCGAAGCCGACTTCGCCGCCGCCGGCTTTCGCGCCGTGCCTGGCAGCGTGGTGCGAAGCGGCAGTTTCATTGATAAAAACGTGGTGCTGATGCCTAGCTTCGTCAATATCGGTGCATATGTCGGCGAAGGTACGATGGTGGATACCTGGGCGACGATTGGCTCCTGCGCGCAAATCGGCAAGCACTGCCATATTTCCGGCGGCACCGGCATTGGTGGCGTGCTCGAGCCGCTACAGGCAAATCCGGTGATTATTGAAGATAACTGCTTCATCGGCGCGCGCTCAGAAGTGGCTGAAGGCGTGATTGTGGAAGAAGGTTCCGTCATTTCGATGGGCGTGTTTTTAGGCGCTTCTACCAAAATTGTGAACCGCGCGACGGGTGAAATTACGTATGGCCGCATTCCGGCCTACAGCGTAGTCGTGCCAGGCACCTTGCCTGCGGCCAAGGCGGGTGATCCATCCCTGGCCTGCGCCGTCATTGTCAAGCAGGTCGATGCCAAAACCCGCAGCAAAACGGGTATCAATGAGCTTTTGCGCGACTAGCCATCACATTCTACTAGCCAAATGGTTATTGATCTGCTTAAAAGCGCCTCCCCATTGCCGTGGGGAACTTGGGTATATGCTGGCAATTCCGCTAAGCAACCGAAAGGAGATGATATGGCAACTGTAATTCGTTTAGCCCGTGGTGGCGCAAAGAAAACCCCGTTTTATCGCTTAGTCGTGGCCGATAGCCGCGCCCCGCGCGATGGGGAGTTTATTGAAAAAATCGGCACGTTTAATCCGCTGCTGGCCAAAGATTCTACGACCCGCTTGGTCGTGAATACTGAGCGCGCGAAATACTGGCTGGGCGTTGGCGCGCAGCCGTCTGACCGTGTGGCACGCCTGTTTGCAACCGCTGGTCTGGGCGCGAAGCCCAGCATCGAAGGCAAACCGCAGAAAGCCCGCCGTAAGCCAGAGAAGTTGAGCCGCCGCGAAAAAGCTGCTAAACTGGAAGTAGAAGCAAAAGCGAAAGCCGCCGAGGAAGCTACTGCCGCTGCGGAAGCTGCCAAGGCTGCCGCTGAAGCTCCGGCTGAAGCGCCTGCTTCGGAAGAAAGCGCTGCGTAAATTTCGCAGCGTTCACTTAAAAACGCGAGCGTGTGATGGAAATAGCTCTGGCCATTATTGGTGTTGCCGTTGCCGTAGTCGGCACGGTTATGCATTATTACTAGATCATGATGCACGAGAACCGCTTTATCGCGCTGGCGCGAGTCGCTTCGCCCCACGGGGTGAGCGGCCGTGTGAAGCTGAAACTTTTTACCGAATCGGTGGAGAGTTTTACTCAGCATCTTCCCCACCTTACCTATGAGAACGGCGAGAAGCTAACACTGAAAATCACCGGGGAGGCTGGCGGTATGATGATCGCCGCCATCGAATCCGTCACCAACCGCACACAGGCCGAACAGATAGGCGGCAGCTTGCTGGGCGTATCGCGCGCGCACCTGCCTGAGACTCAGGAATTCAGTTACTACGTCGAAGATTTGATTGGGCTTGCCTTAACGCGCGCGGATGGCAGCGACTTTGGCCGAATTACAGCGGTTGAGAATTTCGGCAGCGGCGATATTGTCAGCATCCAGACGGTCTTGGGCGAAGAGCTGATGCTCCCCCTCACCCACCAAAACTTTCCCGAGATTGATGTGAAACGCGGCGTTGGCATCGTTTCCCCGCCCGATATTATCCGCGCCGAGCAAAGCCGCGCTGACGAGGAATTATGACCAGCGATACGCCCACACCATGGTCGGTGAACCTCATCACGTTAATGCCGGAAATGTATCCGGGCCCCCTGTCGCACTCGATTGTGGGCGATGCGCTGGCACGCGGCCTATGGTCGCTGTCGCTGACCAACCTGCGCGAGTTTGGCATCGGCAAACATCAGCAAGTCGATGATACGCCGTATGGCGGCGGCGCAGGGATGGTGATCAAGCCGGAAGTGATGGACGCGGCGATTGCGCACGCGCGCGCGCAAACCCCGGGCGCGCAGCTCATCCATCTTTCCCCGCGCGGCGAGCCGCTGAAGCAGCATCACCTGATCGAGTTTGCCGCCGCACCGCTCATGCTCATGTGCAGCCGCTACGAAGGGGTGGATCAGCGCGTGCTCGATGCACATAATGTGCGCGAAATTTCACTCGGCGATTTTGTGATCACCGGAGGTGATTTGGCGGCGATGACCATCATCGATGGCTGCGTGCGCCTGCTGCCCGGCGTGCTGGGCGATGCGGCCAGCGTAGCAGAAGAAAGTTTCGGCCTGCATGAAGACTATCAGCATTTGCTGGAGTATCCCATTTACACCAAACCCGCCGAGTGGCAGGGCATGCGTGTGCCAGATGTGTTGATCAGCGGCCATCACGCCAATATCGACCGCTGGCGGCGCGAGCAGGCCGAAGCCATCACCAAAGCGCGTAGACCCGATCTGTGGGCGCGTTACCTGGTGCGCAGCGCGGGGGCGATTTCAAGCCATTAAAACTGGATTAATTGGAGCGGGTGATGGGAATCGAACCCACATAGCCAGCTTGGAAGGCTGGAGCTTTACCACTAAGCTACACCCGCATGAGCTTCACAATACCCCGGTTTTGTGAGCAACTACCGGAGGTTAAACTCACAGATACCGGTCGCTAATGCGACCAGTATGGCTCCTCTTCTAGCAGGAAAGATATTTGGCGCAAGTGGGTAGCACCAATCCAATCATGGTAAGAAAAATACCTTAACCTTCATGAAACTGTCATAATTCTAAGGTAGTTTGGAACCATGACAGTAGAACCACAAAACCAAACAGGCGTGCTTGAATCATTCCAGCGAGCCAATGCGGTTGTTCAGGAAACCAGTTCCTTCATGGGCAACATTTGGTCGTTTTTCAGGCAGGCTATTTTCTTTGGCTTTCTAGGTCTCATGTTTGGCGCTCCCCTTCTTATGTTCCGTGAGAACATAAGAAATTTGCTACAAGACCACCCTACTATGCAGAACTGGTTTGATTACGCTATTGCCTGGATACAAAGCAAAGCATTCAGCCTGCTTGGTGGAACAACAATAGAATCACTTGGCATTGATGCGGGGGCTGCAGGTCGACTGCAAGCTGCAGAACATGCATTGGCAACGCCTGAAAAAGTGGGCACTCACATTAGCCAGCAGTTGGGTATTACAGATACGAATACTGCAAATAGTCTTGGTGCACAGGCCATTTCAGCTGCGCGCGAGCTAAACATCTCACTGACAGAACTAACGAGTAAAGAAGGTCTTCAACAGCTACTGTTGAACAAGCCGGATTTTTTAATCGAAATGCTAAATGCCATGCCCAAGGATGCTCATGGTAAACTTGTTCTTTCAGGCGATAGCGCCCTGAGTCAGTCGTTGGTGGCACTCATCCAGGATGAAAATACATTTAACGCTCTTATGGCGAACGAAGGTGCTCAGCGAGTGCTGCTACATGCAGTAAAGCTGAGCCAGCAAGAAGGTAATGTTACGATTTTTGAGCAAATGCTAAAAAATTCAGGCCAGCATGCAGCCTTGCGCAGTTTCATGATTGGTTTGTTAGGTGGCCAGCCTACTGCCACAGGCCAACAGGCTCCTGCAGCAACCGGAGCTTCTGAAACTACTGCAGAGCCTCCTGCAGCTGCTGCACCAGTCATTCAAACTACTTCGACCAGTGCACCGGTGGCAGATTTATCTGAGTTGCTAACAATTGCTGCATCGCTACACCAGAATCATCCAACGCTGATGGGTGAATTGGGCGCTCTAACAGGGCAACATTCTGGTAATAATGAGGCAAAGATCAAGGCGATGCTTAACTATTTTGCGACTGATACCGACGGTCAGGCTCTGGCTGAAGCCATTAAAGCTGACGGTGATACGGTTGGCCTACTGCGTCAGGCAGGTATTAGTTTGCCGAATATGCC
Organism: Alphaproteobacteria bacterium; assembly: GCA_022841525.1. Lineage (GTDB taxonomy): Bacteria > Pseudomonadota > Alphaproteobacteria > Rickettsiales > UBA3002 > JALHRI01. Next base: position 30,085 of record JALHRI010000011.1, read on the forward strand.
ACAAGGTGCATTTGGTAGTTTAGTATCATGGCTTAGCTCTACTACACCAGAGCAGATGCTGGAACATGCAGTGGATAGTGCCATCACGAATGAGGCTACACTTAAGCAGCTAGCTGAAAAAGTGAGGCTTGATTCAAACGGCCAGTTGACCGGTGAATCCATGGCAGCAATCACGCCCATTATTGCTCAGACAGCTGCTACCGCACGCAGCTAGTTCAGCGCTTCGCCTCCCTCGCCCTCTCTATTCCACCAACCACGCATCCACATCGCAGGGGTAGCAGAATTTGGTGCGGTGCATGTCGGATGCTGCCAGCGGCCAGGGACCCACGGCGGGGTCTTTATCGTACAGTGCGCCCGACTTACTAACGAAAATCCCCGAAAATGCCCTTGGCGCAAGCAAGCGCGTGCCAGATGGCTCGGCCACCGCGACGAGTTGATGGGCTGCAACCTGTTCCATTTCTTCGTACTGGTGATGGAGGATGGTTCCATCCACCTCGCGTGCCATGAAAATGCGGTCATCCGCGCGCACCTGATCTGCGCCCAGCAAATCACCGTAAGTGATGCGCGGGCGAACGGTGTAGCGTTCAAACACGCCGTTTTCGCCCTCAAACAAGGGCGTGACGGAGGTGATGCCGAGATTATACAGCAGCGATAGCGCAAACGATGCCGCCACTTCCGGCGCGTTCGGATCTTCATGCCTGCCCGCTTCGATGCCAGTATGGCTGTGGATGTGCTGCATCGGCGCTAAAATGGTTTTGAAAGTTTGCACATTCACCGCCGCAGACGCATGCGCGCCAATGGCCTCAGATAAGCCCACCAGCACTTTGCGCAGCGGGCTGTAGCGCAGATCGCGCGCGTGTTTGAAGTCGGTAAAGCAGACCATATCGCCGCGGGCAGAGTGAATATCGGTGATGCCCCAAATGCCCTGCGCCATCTGGTAAAGTTCGCGGGCGCGCATGGTGTGTGCGGTGGCATCGCTACGGACTAAAAAATCCACCGGAATGCGGTTCATATCGGGCAGCAGCGCGCCTTGTGCATCCACACCACAGCGGTACATATCGCGGGTTTCT
>JALHRI010000011.1:31164-43759 GCA_022841525.1 Alphaproteobacteria bacterium
CGGGTTTCTTGCGGTGCGTGCGGATGTTTCGCGTAGGCATCGAAGTACTGACGCGAGGCAAGCGGATTGCCGATCACGCAAATAATATCACGCGTGAGCGCACCCATTTGTGAAAGCCCAATCGCCAAAGCGAACGCAGCCAGACCCGCAGGCTCGTTGCCGTGCAACATCGCCAAGATAGCAAAGGGCGGCGCATCCGGATGGGCACTTGGCACCCGAATACTCGCCGGAATTCCGCCGGTGGACTGATGAATAATTTCATCGTGCAAGCGCGCAAGTTGCGGCCACGTCATCGGTGAGGCGAAAAAACTTTCCTTAAAACTTGCGGCGTCTTTACAGGTGGAAAAATCGCGGCCAAATACTTCATGAATCACGCTACGATGCGGCATGCTACCCCCGACGATTGAGCAGCCGCAGCCGCAGTGCATTGAGCTTGATAAATCCGGCGGCATCGCGTTGATCGTAGACGCTGTCTTCCTCAAACGTGACGTGTTGCATGGAATAGAGTGAATGCGGCGAGCTGCGCGAAATCACGCTGACGCTGCCTTTGTAGAGCTTCAGACGCACCGTGCCGGTGACGTTCACCTGCGAGCGGTCGATGAGCGCCTGCAGCATCTCGCGCTCAGGTGAAAACCAGTAGCCGTTGTAAATTAATTCCGCATAGCGCGGCATAATTTCATCTTTCAAATGCGCTGCACCCCGATCCAGCGTGATGGATTCGATGCCGCGGTGCGCCGCCAGCAAAATCGTGCCACCGGGCGTTTCATACACCCCGCGCGATTTCATGCCGACATAGCGATTTTCTACCAGATCCAGCCGACCCACGCCGTGCTTGCCGCCCAGGCGGTTCAGCTCGGCGAGCAGATTCGCGGGAGATAGTGTTTTACCATTCACGCTCACCGCATCGCCGCGCGCAAACCCCACTTCTATTTCCTCAGGACTGTCCGGCGCATCTTCGGGATTCACCGTCAGGCGGAACATGCTGGTATCGGCTATGACGCTGGGGTCTTCGAGCATTTTACCTTCGTAGGAAATATGGAGCAAATTAGCATCCATGCTGTAGGGCGCTTCGCCGCGCTTATCTTTCGCTACCGGAATCTGATGCTTTTCGGCATACTCAATCATCGCCGTGCGGCTGGTGAGGTTCCATTCGCGCCAGGGCGCGATCACCTGAATATCGGGTTTGAGTGCGTAGTACCCCAGTTCAAATCGCACCTGATCGTTGCCCTTGCCGGTGGCACCGTGGCACACCGCATCGGCACCCACTTGCTTGGCAATCTCGATTTGCCGCTTAGCGATTAAAGGCCGCGCGATGGACGTGCCCAGCAGATACACGCCTTCATACAGCGCGTTGGCACGAAACATGGGGAACACAAAATCGCGTACAAATTCTTCGCGCAGATCATCGATGAAAATTTCTTTCACGCCCATGAGTTCGGCTTTTTTGCGCGCGGGCTCAAGCTCTTCGCCCTGGCCAATATCGGCGGTAAACGTCACCACTTCGCAGCCATATTCCTCTTTCAGCCATTTGAGAATGATGGAAGTATCCAGCCCGCCGGAATAGGCGAGTACGACTTTTTTAATGTTGCGTTTCATGTTACACTACCTTCATAAACAACGTCATTGCGAGGCGAAGCCGAAGCAATCCAGCGAGGGCTGCAACGACCAAAAAACTTTTCGTTCACCTGCTGGACTGCTTCGTCGCAAGCGCTCCTCGCAGTGACGATTGAAAACCTATCTTCCTCCCAGCATACGCATGAGACCCGCCGGATTCATCGCGCCCTTCATGCCCATTTTTTTGATTTGTTTCATCATGGTTTCCATCTGCTGATATTGCTTCACCAGCTGATTCACCTGCTGCACACTGGTGCCGGAACCACTCGCAATCCGCCGTCTGCGCGAGGCATTGAGCAGCGTGGGTGATGCCCGCTCTGCCTTGGTCATCGACAGAATAATCGCCTCTTGATGCCTGACGACGGATTCGTCAATTTCCTTGCCCTGCATCATCTCTTTGATTTTTCCCATGCCGGGCATCATGCCCATCACGCCGCCTAGGCCGCCCATTTTCTTGATCTGCTGCATGTGGGAAAGCATGTCGTTCATATCGAACTTGCCTTGCTGCATGCGCTCGGCCATGCGCTGCGCATCTTCTTCTTTCACGGCTTCCTGCGCGCGCTCGACCAGGCTGACGATGTCGCCCATATCCAAAATGCGCGAGGCCATGCGCGACGGATCGAATACCTCGATCGCGTCTACCCCCTCGCCCACACCGATGAATTTGACTGGCTGCCCCGTCACGCGGTGCATGGAAAGCGCCGCGCCGCCGCGCCCATCGCCGTCCATCCGCGTAAGCATCAGTCCGGTAATGCCAATGGCTTCATGAAAATTACGGGCGATATTGACGGCGTCCTGACCTGTGAGCGCATCGGCGACCAGCAGCGACTCGATAGGATTGGCAAGTGCTTTGACCTCTTTTAGCTCCTGCATCAATGCTTCATCCAGATGCAGCCGGCCGGCCGTATCCAGCATCAGCACATCCATCCCGCGCAAGCTGGCTTCGCGCAGCGCGCGCTGCGTAATTTCCCGCGGCATCTGACCTGCTATAATCTCCAGGCTTTCCACCCCGGCGGCGCTCGCCACTACCGCTAATTGCTCCTGCGCGGCGGGGCGGTACACGTCGAGCGAGGCGACCATCACGCGCTTATTCATCGTGCCGGCGATGCGTTTGGCGAGCTTCGCGGTGGACGTGGTTTTTCCCGATCCCTGCAGGCCGCACATGAGAATCACCGCCGGAGGCTGCGCGCTCAAGTTCAGCGGCGCAAGCGCGCCACCCAGCAGTTCCACCAGCGCGTCATGCACCAGTTTAATCACCATTTGCGCAGGGTTGATCGACTGCGTGACCGCTTGCCCAATCAGCTTGGGTTTTAAGTCTGCAATCCACGCTTTGGCGACGGGAAGCGCCACGTCGGCCTCCAACAACGCCAGGCGAATTTCGCGCAAGGCGGCATCGACATCGGCCTCCGACAAACTGCCGCGCCCGCGCAAATCGTCGAATAGTTTACCGAGTTTTTTGGAGAACGTTTCAAACATAGCCCGCGCTTATAGGCTAGCTACCGCGTTGGTGCAACGCTCGTTATATGTTTTATTACTCATGCCCTATTCGGCGAACGGGGGCACCCAATGTCCCTGCAGATTGAGCGTCAACAATAATTCTGTTACCACCAAATGTGTCATCCCGGGGAGGAAATTGTTGTTCTTGATGAACAACACGGCTCAGTGATGCTTCTCTATTGTAAGGTGTATCAATCGCGTTCGGGTTTGGGTGTTGGAGAATATGTGCCAAAGGAGCCATAATGCGATCACAAAAATCAGCGTAAGGAGACACTCCATTTCCACTACCCACGTTATTAATTGGCTGCGTGCCTTCAAACTCAAAGCTCAGTTTTTCGTCACTACCGATAAATATTTTGATTCCCGTCACACCAGCAGGCCATTCAAAAATACCTGACCCTGACTTGTAACGAGACTCATTATCTAACGGGAGGCGTGAAACACAGTGTTTTATGTGATCTAACCACGATATTCTCGAATCATACGCAAACCCTATGCCCTGTGAGTGCTGATACGGATCGTCTCGAAGTGGGCGTGAAGGCTCGCTTATTGCCTTCTTTTGATTATCGGATAAGCGGGTAATAAGCTGTTGGTTAAATCTGACTTTAGCAGAACGTGTTGCATCATCCCACGCTACGTGAATGATGGCTGTTCTTCCGCTGTTTGGTACTGCTGCATGCGTATTCATAAATATCTCTCCATAATCATTCATCACTACTTGAAATGAGACGTATCTGTTGTGAAGGTTTGATGAAGTTTTACCACAAGGCAAAAAAAACCGCGCGACGGGCAATACCATCACGCGGCGAAGGTGAGACACAGATATGGTTCCTTCAGTATAGATAATGAGAATCATTTGCAAGTATATTTTTAGTATATTGTTTTATATGATATATGTGATGATAGGCCGTGAGTTGGAGGAAAATAACGTTGCTGGAAACGACTTAAAGCTCAGCGAGGCTAAGCGTCGGGTGGAGCCTAGGTTTAATCACGCAAAAACCATTGCATTGCCCTTTGGGCAGTGGTGCCGCCTATAGGATTCGAACCTACGACCCCCTCATTACGAATGAGGTGCTCTACCAGCTGAGCTAAGGCGGCGCGCTGTGTGGCAAGGCCTTAGCTCTCATCCGAGCCGATTTCAAGCAAAACTGACGTCATTGTCATCAAACTGTCATGAAATTCAGCCATAATACGGCCATGGTAGAAACATTAGAAGATCTCAATAAACGCTACGCGCGGGAACGCGAAGAAGAAGCGCGGCAGCGTCGCTTGAGAGAAGCGGCAGCGCACGATCTGCAGCAAAATCCGATCGAGAAGCTGCTCGCGGTCATCTCAGACATGGTCAACGCATTGCTAAGCTCTGCGGGCACATCGAGCGATGGTGATGACGAAGCGCGCCCCAGCCTGTACCAACGATTTTCTCACGCGGCGGGTGCGTCACGTGATGCGATTGTCAGCTTCGCGCGCCAGTTTGTAGGGATGCGTGAAGAGCGCGGCAACCGCGGTGAGATCGTGCGTCTGTCCAACGGCTATGAAGGTGATCCATGGTGTGGTGGCTTTGCCAATCTAGTGTACGATGCGATTAATCCGAATCTGTTTGAGCAGGGTGATTTTCTACGGGCTCGCAGTTTTGAATGCCATGGCAAAGCGCATAATGCATTTCACACGGCGCGCTCAGGCTACACGCCCAAACCCGGTGACACCGTGATTTTTTCACGCGGTGGCGGCAAAGGCCATGTGGGCATTGTGAGTGCGGTAGCAGCCGATGGAACTGTCACGTACATTTCAGGCAACTATGATAATCAAGTGGCAGAGGCCAGTTTTAACCTGAATCGTCCTCCAAGTGATCTTCGTGGGTACACCGATGTGCAGGCGCTAGCCGCTAATAAAGGCATTCAGCTGGACGGTAGTTTTGATTTCAGCGCGCCGCTTGGCACTCCGGCTAGACAACACCGCGCAGGTGGTGTAGTGCTCGGCTAGTTCCTCTAGCAACACACGTACTGCATGATTCCACGTTATTCACGGCCAGAAATGCTGGCGATTTGGTCCGCCGCCAGTAAATACCAGATCTGGTTTGAGATCGAGGCGCACGCCGCCTCGGCCATGGCAGACATCGGCATGATTCCGGCCTCGGCCGCCAAGGCCGTGTGGGCGGCAGCGCCCATCACGTTTGATGAGGCGGCGATCGCAAAGATTGACGCGATCGAGGCGGTCACCAAGCATGATGTCATCGCATTTCTCACCTACGTTGCCGAAAAAGTCGGCGAGGAAGCGCGGTTTTTACATCAGGGCATGACCAGCTCGGATGTGCTGGATACCTGTTTGAACGTGCAGCTGATGCGCGCGACAGATCTGCTGATCTCAGGCGTGGAGCGCGTGCTGGCCGCGCTGAAAACCCGCGCTTACGAAACCAAAGACATGCCCTGCATGGGACGCAGCCATGGTATTCACGCCGAGCCGGTGACGATGGGGCTGAAATTCGCCCGCTTTTACGCCGAGTTTGCCCGCAATTTGCAGCGCCTGAAAGCGGCGCGCGCGGAGATTGCGACCTGCGCCATTTCCGGCGCGGTGGGCAGCTTTGCCAACGTGCCGCCCAGCGTGGAAGCGTATGTGGCGAATAAACTTAGCCTGACCCCAGAGCCTATTTCCACCCAAATCATCCCGCGTGATCGGCATGCGATGTTTTTTGCCACACTGGGCGTGATTGCGTCTGGCATTGAAAATATCGCCACCGAAATTCGTCATCTCCAGCGCACCGAAGTGTTGGAGGCCGAGGAGTATTTTTCGCCAGGCCAGAAAGGCTCCTCAGCGATGCCGCACAAGCGCAATCCGGTGCTATCAGAAAACCTCACCGGCCTCGCGCGCATGGTGCGCAGCGTCGTTACACCGGCGCTGGAGAACGTCGCGCTGTGGCACGAGCGTGATATTTCGCATTCCTCGGTGGAGCGGTTTATAGGTCCCGATGCCACCATTACCCTTGATTTCGCGCTGCACCGCTTAGCGGGTTTGATCGAAAAACTGGTGCTCTACCCAGAGCATATGCAGCGTAATCTCGATCAGCTGGGCGGGCTGATATTCTCGCAGCGCGTGATGCTGGCGCTCACCCAAAAAGGCATGAGCCGCGAAGATGCCTATGCCTGCGTGCAGAAGAGCGCGATGCAGGTGTGGAGCGAGAAGAAAAACTTCCTCCATCTGCTAAAGGCAGACGCGGACGTGGCCAAATATTTAAGTACTTCCGAGTTATGCGCGCTGTTCGATATGGCGCATCACACCCAGCATATCGACACTATTTTCGCGCGGGTGTTTGCCTAAGCAATCAGGCGCGCCACGTCCAGCATACGGCAGGAAAAGCCCCACTCATTGTCGTACCAGGCGGCAATACGCACCATGCGCTCGCCGACAACGTGAGTCGCGGTGGCATCGAAAATCGAACTGGCAGGGTGGTGGTTAAAATCAATCGATACCAGCGGCGCGTCGCTATAGGCTAGAACGCCTTTCAGCGCGCCTTCGCTTGCGGTTTTCATCGCTGCATTCACCGCGTCTTTGCTCACGGGTTTTTGCGTGGTCACCACTAAATCCACCAGCGAGACATTGGCCGTGGGCACCCGCACCGCAACCCCTTGCAGTTTGCCTGCAAGCTGCGGCAGCACCAGGCCGATCGCTTTGGCGGCACCGGTTTTGGTCGGAATCATCGAAAGCCCCGCCGCCCGCGCGCGACGCAAATCTTTGTGCGAGCCATCGACGATATTCTGATCGCCCGTGTAGGCGTGAATGGTGGTCATGAAGCCTGCTTCAATGCCAAAATGCTCATCCAGCACTTTGGCTAAGGGTGCGAGCGCGTTGGTGGTGCACGAACCAATCGAGATCACCTGTGCATCCGCACGTAGCGATGCATGATTAACCCCGAATACGACGGTCGGGCAATCATCCGACGCAGGGGCGGAAAGCAGCACCTTCTTGGCGCCGCGCTGCAAATGCACGCTGGCCGCCTCGCGCGACGTGAGCGCGCCCGTACATTCGAGCACAATATCCGCGCCGTAATGTTTCCAGTCAAGCTTACTTGCATCGCGCTCGTGGGTGATGGGAATCGGTCCGAGGCCGAAATCTATGCCCGCATCGTTGTGTGTGACGTGGTGTTGAAAGCGGCCATGCACCGAATCATACTGCAGCAGATGGGCGTGCGTTTCATTCGGTGCAGGGCCGTTAATCGCGACAAGCTGAATGTCAGAAGCGTGCTGCTCAACGATTGCGCGCGCGACGCAGCGCCCAATCCGCCCAAATCCGTTAATGGCTACGCGTACCATGATATGCTCCCCATGGTTAGGCTGTGTAGCCAATGATGCGGCGAACGCAAGCGCTAACGCATCTGATTGAGCGGTGTGCCCTGATATTCACCGGTGAGGGTTTTCAAAAACGCCACGATTGCGCGCTGCTCAGAAGGTTGCAAATCCTGCCCCAGCTGCAATTTCGCCATCAGCTTCACGGCCTGATCGAGGCTCACCACGCGGCCATCGTGAAAATAGGGCGCAGTGACGGCCACATTACGTAAGCTTGGCACTTTGAATTTGTGCTTGTCTTCTGCTTTGCCGGTCACGTTAAAACGCCCAAAATCTTCTTTGGTGATTTTACCGCCGCGACGTTTGAAATATTCCGGACTGACCTGCTGAAAGGCCTGACCTCCGAAATACGTGCCGGAATGGCAGGTCATACAGCCTTTTTCCTGAAACAGTGCCCAGCCTTTTTGCTCAATCGGAGTCAGGGCTTTTTTGTCGCCAGCCAGAAACTGATCGAAGCGCGCGTTCGGCGTAATCAGCGTGCGTTCAAACTCGGCAATCGCATCGGTGATGGCTTCTTTGGTGATTTTTCCGCCGTAAACATCGCCGAAGGATTTTTTATATGCGGCATTGGCACTAACTTTTTTCACCACATTGTCCCACTTATCGCCCATTTCGATGGGGTTTTCGACCGGCCCTAACGCCTGCGCTTTTAAGTCTTTCGCGCGACCATCCCAGAACTGTACGAAATTATGTTCGGAGTTAAACACTGTGGGTGAATTGACGCCGCCTTTTTGGCCGCGAATACCTTTGGAAACGGGCAGACGATCAGTGCCGCCTTTGTTGAGCGCGTGGCAGGTTGCGCACGACACGGTGCCATCGCCGGAAAGCATGGTGTCGTGATACAGCTTATTGCCAAGCTCGGCCTTCGCTTTATTCACACTCACGGTTTTTGGAATCTGGCCAACATTTTGTGCCTGCGCCGCTGCGGCCAGCGCCAGGGAAATAATGATGCATGAGGCGGTAAGAAAATAGCGCATGTTAAATCACTCCTCGTTTGACTTGATCTTCTTCGATTGATTCGAATAATGCTTTGAAGTTGCCTTCACCAAAGCCTTCATCGCCCTTGCGCTGGATGATTTCAAAGAAAATCGGTCCAATCACGGTAGCGGTGAAAATTTGTAGCAAAATGCCACCATCGTTGGCACCTGGTTTTGACTCCGGCGCGCCGTCGAGCAAAATGCCATTTTTTTGCAGGCGCGGCACGTCTTCGCGGTGCCATGGCAGGCGCTTGGCGAGGTTATCGTAATAGGTTGCGGGCGGCGCATCCATGAAACGAATGCCGGTGGTTTTTAGCTGCTCGACACTTGCGTAAATATCCGCAGTGGCCAGCGCGATATGCTGAATCCCCTCGCCTTTATATTCGCGCAGATATTCTTCGATCTGCGATTTATCATCGGATGATTCATTAATCGGAATGCGGATTTTGCCGCACGGGCTGGTCATCGCTTTGCTTTTTAGACCCGTCAGCTTGCCTTCAATATCGAAATAGCGAATCTCGCGGAAGTTAAACAGGCGCGTGTAAAACTCGGCCCATTTGTCCATATTGCCGCGCTCAACATTATTGGTGAGGTGGTCAATGTAACTCAGCCCCACCCCTTTCGGGCGCTGATCAACACCTGCAAGCGGTACAAAATCGACATCATAAATACCGCGCTCGCCGTAACGATCGACCAGATAAATCAGGCTGCCGCCAATGCCTTCAATCGCGGGAATCGAAAGCTCCATCGGCCCGACATTGCTTTGCACAATGGTTGCACCCAGACTTTCCGCGCGCTTGATCGCCGCCGCGGCATCTTTCACACGAAACGCCATGGCGTTGGCAGAAGGCCCGTGCGCCTTATAAAAAGCATCTGCCTGCGAATTTTCCTGCGCGTTCAAAATGAAATTAATATCACCCTGACGCCACAGCCAGACGTTTTTCGAGCGATGCTTGGCGATTTTGGAAAAGCCCAGCGTGGTGAACAGCGCTTCCAGCGCGGCAGGCTCGCGCGTGGCATATTCCACAAACTCAAACCCATCAGTGCCCATCGGGTTGATGTTGTGCGCTGCGTCTTGCAATTGTTCTGCCGGTGATGCCATACTTGCTCCTATCTTGCTTTGTTCATTACCGCAGTTTGATGAGGCTTGCAAATCCTTGTCGTGCACTGCACAGGAGTACAAAATGCGTGAAGCCCTCACCTTCGAACTACGCGGCGATTACAGCCATGTAAATCCCGATGACATGACCTGCGATTTCAAATGGGAAAGCTTCACGCCGGAACATCACAGCATGTGGCGGTTTTTGTTCGATCGCATTATGCCAGTGCTCGAGCACCGCGCCTGCGATGAGTATCTGGAAGGCATTACCGCTCTCGATTTTGCAGGTGAAGCAGGTGTGCCCAATTATGACCGTATCAGCGATAAACTGATGAAGCGCACTGGCTGGCGACTGGTAACGGTGCCGGGCTTACTTCCACCGGAAATTTTCTTTGCGCATTTAGCCAAGCGGCAATTTCCAGTCACCACTTTCATCCGCACGCCGGAAGAAATCGACTATCTGCAGGAGCCGGATATTTTCCACGATATGTTCGGCCACGTGCCGATGATCGCGCATCCGGTGTTCGCCGATTATTTCCACGCCTTCGGCGAAGGCGGGTTGAAAGCACTCAAGCACGGCTACCTGCCGTACCTGGAAACACTCTACTGGTTTACGATTGAGTTTGGACTCATCAACACACCGAATGGTCGTCGCATTTACGGCTCTGGCATTACGTCATCGCTGGGCGAATCGACATATGCGCTAAGCCCTGAGGCCATGCATATTGCCTACGACATTACCCGCATCATGCGTCAGCAATACCGGATCGATGTATTTCAGGCGCAGTATTTCGTGATCGACAGTTTCGAGCAATTGTTAGAGAGCACCGCTCCAGATTTTCTGCCCTATTACCGAGAGGTCAGCCAGCTTCCCAAGCTAGCAGTGGGAGAAACGCTGCCTACAGATCAGCTCTTACAGCGCGGGCACATGCGCTGAATAAACGCAATCTTGTCCACGAACTGGTGCTTCAGCGCGCCGATCACATGCAAGCCAATCAGCGCCGGTGCGATGATCGTGCCCAAAATCTCGTGCGCCTGATTGGTGTTATAGGAAATGGCTTTCTTCGCATCATCCGGAAACGGAATATGCGGAATCTCAAAAAGTCCGAAATAAATCGTCGGATATTTTCCGTAGGCCGAAGACATCACCCAGCCGGTGATCGGCAGCGCCAGCATCAGCGCGTAAAATCCGTAATGCACCGCACGCGCGGCTGCTCTCTCCAGCGGTTTCAGACTCTCCGGCAGCGCAGGCGGACGGTGCGTGAGGCGCCACCAAATGCGCACCAGTGTCAGCACTAGCACGGTTAAGCCAAACGATTTATGCAGCATGTACGCGGTGGGTTTCATCTCGCGCGGCATCAGGTCAAACGTGAAGCCCATAATCACCAAGCCAATAATGATGATCGCCATGCTCCAGTGCAGCCACATGGCAATTTTGGTGTAATGTTCGGTGGTGGTCATTCGGCCCTCCGCGCTTCAGATTTTGACCCGTTATAGCAAGCCTTGCCACACTTCACAAGCCCATCAAGGCTTAGGATTTTGTCGCGTAGATTTTCAAAAACCCATCGACACAGCTGCGCACATGCGCTTTAGCCTGCGCAGTATTGTAGCGTTTTTCCAGACCCAGCACCACGCGCATATGGTGCTCGCCTTTAATCAGCGTGCCGAATTGCTCAATGGCCGCTTGCGGATTAGGCACGCGCAGCAATTTCTGACGATGGTAATGTTTCAGCAGGCCGGCCATATAATCCTTCACGCGCCTTGGCCCGGCCTCGTAAAACAAACGGCTGATTTTTGGGTGACGTCCTGATTCTGCCACCATGATGCGAAAAAGCGCCACCGCCTCTTCGCTCAAAATCAGCTGGTACAAATTCAAGCCAAATGCCTGCAGCGCGTCGGCTGGTTTCATGCGCGTGTAATCGGCAATATCGTCCTCGGTGGTGTAGCGGGTGCAGACTTCGATAATGGTGACTTGAAACAGGCCGTCTTTATCCGGAAAATGGCTGTAAAGTGTGGCTTTGGATACGGCGGCGCTGCGGGCAATATCATCCATGCTCACCGCATCCAGGCCGCACTGCATGAACAAATCACGCGCCGCATCTAAGATCGCTTGCCGCTTAGCATCATCCTTGCGGCGGCCACTTTTCGGCAGCGCAGGTGCTTTTTTCTTAGGTGCGGAAGAAGCCATGCGTGCAACATTACCAAAAAAATACCTGACTGTCAAAAAATAAACTGTACTGTTCAGTTTAACTATGATTAACTAAACCGATCAGTTCACAATAGGCGTAACTATGCGATTCATTGCGATCAAAATGCTCATGGGCGACAAGGCCAAATATCTGGGCCTGGTGTTTGGCATTGCCTTCGCCACGCTTTTAATGTCGCAGCAGGTCTCGATTTTTTTCAGTCTGATCGGCCGCACCGCCAGCCAGATCAATGACATCACCGAAGCCGATGTCTGGGTGATGGACCCACAGGTCAATTACATTGAGGAAACCAAAGCGCTCTCTGATCGCGAGCTTTTTCGCGTACGTGGGGTGCGCGAGGTGCAGTGGGCGGTGCCGTTAATGAAGGCGATGGCCGTGGTGCGCGCCGGCGAGAGCATTTTGAATCAGGTGATCGTGATGGGCCTCGATGACACCAGCCTGATCGGTCAGCCACCGCGCATGATCATGGGAAATTTTGAGGATATTCGTAAGCCAGGCGCCATGATCATGGACCGCGCAGGCTTTGAATTTATCTGGCCAGGCGAAAAAATGGAGATCGGCCGCGAGATTGAAATCAATGACCGGCGGATTAAAATTGTCGGCATCTGCGATGCGACGCCGCCGTTTGTCACCTTCCCTATTGTCTATATGCGCTACAGCGAGGCGCTGAAAATTATTCCACGCGAGCGTAACGCCATGACGTTCGTGCTGGCCAAAGCCAAAGCAGGCATCTCGCCACAAACACTGGCGTATGCAATCGCGCGCGATACCAAGCTGCAGGCGCTGACTAAAGAATCCTTCGCCGAGCGCAGCGTGAATTACGTGCTGACCCGCACCGGCATCCCGATCAATTTCGGTATCACC
>JALHRI010000012.1 GCA_022841525.1 Alphaproteobacteria bacterium
AAGGCCAGTGATTACGGTGACTTGTTCAAGCAACCCTATTAGTCTAACATAACAAAACCACTTCTAGTGGTCCAAGCGAAGCGTTACAAACCTCCACCTCTGGTGGAGGTTATGACTTTGACTGTCATCCTTCAAAACCATTGAATGTTGCGCATGGATTCCCTAGATCCTCTAACGTACTTGTAACGTAAGGCCTCCAGTGATGTAGTTGACAAAAATACTAGGTTATTATACAAGCAGGCTAAGACTTAAAAAACAAACCGATACAGATGATTTTATGACCCAAGCTGCTGTGCGCGTACCTGCGCAACCCATTTTTATGGATTATCAATCCACCACACCGGTTGATCCGCGCGTGATGGAGGTGATGATTCCCTATTTCACCCAGAAATTTGGCAATCCGCATTCGCGCAGCCATGCGTTCGGTTGGGAAGCCGAGGAAGCGTGCGAAGTGGCGCGCGGCCACGTCGCGGCGCTGATTAATGCGGATGAGAAGGAAATTATTTTCACCTCCGGTGCGACGGAATCGAATAACATCGCGCTTAAAGGTGTCGCGCATTTTTATAAGGACAAAAAAAATCACATCATCACCGTGGTGACGGAGCATAAATGCGTGCTGGATTCGGCGCGTCACCTCGAGCTGGATGGGTTTGACGTGACCTATCTTCCGGTACAGCAAAACGGCCTGATTGATCTGGATGCACTGCGCGCCGCAATGACGGATAAAACCGTGCTGGTGAGCGTGATGGCGGTGAATAACGAAATTGGGGTAATTCAGCCGCTGGCGGAAATTGGCAAAATCTGCCGCGAGAAAGGCGCGTTTTTCCATACCGATGCGGCGCAAGCGTTTGGCAAAATCCCGCTCGATGTGGAGGCGATGAATATCGATCTCATGAGCATTTCCGGCCATAAAATTTATGGCCCCAAAGGGGTGGGAGCGCTGTATGTACGCCGTCGTCCGCGCGTGCGCATTGATGCGATTTTCTCCGGTGGTGGTCAGGAGCGCGGCATGCGCTCAGGGACGCTGCCAACCCCGCTGGTGGTGGGTTTGGGCGAGGCCGCGCGCATTGCCAAACTGGAAATGGCCAAAGATGCCGAGCACGTGCGCCGGTTGAGCGATAAGTTCTTAAAAGCCGTGATGGATAACGTGAAAGACGTGTTCATGAACGGCGATAGGCAGCAGCGCTATCCCGGCTGCATCAATCTCAGTTTCGCGTATATTGAAGGCGAGTCGATGATTATGGCGATTAAGCGGCTTGCAGTGTCTTCCGGTTCGGCCTGCACCAGCTCGTCGCTTGAGCCTTCTTACGTGCTACGCGCCATTGGCGTCGGCGAGGAACTGGCGCATACCTCGATTCGTTTTGGCATTGGCCGCTTCACCACCGATGAGGAAGTCGATGAGGCGATTAACATCGTGAGTGGTTCGATTGAAAAACTCCGTGCCATGTCTCCCCTATGGGAAATGGTGCAGGAGGGGGTGGACATTAGTAAAATTGAGTGGGCGGGGCACTGAGAATTTGCTTAAAAGTCCCTCACTTCGTTCGGTGTACTTTTGAGCAGGGTTAAGTTGATAAACAAAAGCTAGAAGCGGTTCTTCGCTTTTGTTTGAAGTTATTTTTTAGCAGGAGGCCAGTATGGCATACAGTGAACAGTTAATTGATCATTACGAGAATCCACGCAATGTGGGTAGCTTTGACAAAAACGACGATTCTGTCGGCACCGGATTGGTGGGCGCTCCAGCGTGCGGCGATGTGATGAAGTTGCAAATTAAGGTCAATGATGTGGGTATCATTGAAGATGCGCGTTTCAAAACCTTCGGCTGCGGCTCGGCGATTGCCTCCAGCTCGCTGGTCACCGAATGGGTGAAGGGCAAGCATGTCGAGGAAGCGGCAAAGATTAAAAACACTGAAATCGCACAGCATTTAGCGCTGCCACCGGTGAAAATCCACTGCAGCGTACTCGCGGAAGATGCGATCAAAGCGGCGGTGGCCGATTACAACTCGCGTCATAGTGCAACGGAAGCTAAAGCGAGCTGATGCCCGCCGCTGTTTCCATCACCCCGCGCGCCGCTGAGCAGGTGCGTGCATTAATCGCCAAGCGCGATAAGCCAACCAAAGCCATTCGCGTAGGCATTCGCACGCGCGGTTGCTCTGGTCTTTCTTACACGATTGAATATGCCGATGAAGTGGGCAAGTTCGACGAAGTCGTAACGCATGAGGACATCACCGTACTGATCGACCCAAAAGCGGTGATGTTTCTGATCGGCACCGAGATGGATTTTGTCGAAGAGAAATTCAAAAGCGGGTTTGTGTTTAATAACCCGAATGAAAAAGGCCGCTGCGGCTGCGGCGAGAGCTTTAATGTCTGAGAATTATTTCTCACTACTAAACCTTCCGCAGCGTTTTGATGTCAATCTGGCGACGCTGGAGAAGCATTATTTTGCCGCGCAGCGGGAGTATCATCCCGATAAGCAAGCTGGAAAAAGTGAGGCCGAGCGGCTGAACGCCGTGCACACCTCGATGCGCCTGAACGATGCGTACGAGACCCTAAAAAACCCCCTTGCGCGCGCGCATTATATGCTGGAACTAAGCGGCGTTTTTCTGGATGACAGTACCCGCCCAGATACGGCGCTGCTGATGGAAATCATGGAATTGCGCGAGCAGATGCAAGAAGCCGCCGCGAACAAGACGGCGCTCATGCCGCTGATTAGTGATACAAAAAAAGCGATGGAACAATGCACTGCGAGGCTCAGCGAGGCTTTCGATGCCACCGATCATGAAACCGCCAGCGAACTGACGCTGCGCCTAAGCTATCTCGGCAAAGCGATGGAAGAGGCGCATATGCTGCTCTATCAAGCGCGCGCAGCCTATGAAGCCGAGCACGAACATCACTTGCACTAGCCAAGCAGTGCGCGGGCAGTGTGATAGGTGATGGCCGAAAACACGTAGGCCAGTATCAGTAAATAGAAGAAGGCAAACCACATCCAGCGCGTGCTGGATTCGCGCCTGAGCACTGCTAGCGTTGAAATGCACTGCGGTGCGAACACATACCATATCAGAAACGAAAGCGCGGTGGGCAGTGACCAGTCAGCCTGCAAGGTGGCGGCAAGACCGGCGGTGTCGCTCTCGCTGGCGCTGACTGCATAGACGGTGCCGAGCGCGGCGATCGCCACTTCGCGCGCAGCAAGGCCGGGGATGAGGGCGACCACGATCTGCCAGCTAAAACCTATCGGTGCAAACAGCGGTGCTAACAGCGTACCGATGATGCCTACGGTGCTAAACAGCACGGGATTGCCGGCCGAGCCTTCCGGTGGGCTGGGAAACTGCATCAGTGCCCATAAAATGACGCTGACTGCAAAAATGATGGTTCCGGCGCGGGTGAGGAAGATTTTAGCACGCTCGAACAAGCCCATCGTGAGATTGCGCAGCGAGGGAAGTTTGTAGCTGGGAAGCTCCATCATAAACGGTGCGGGAGGATCGCTCAGCACAAAGCGCTTAAACAACCGCGCCATCACCAGCCCGCTGATTAAGCCCAGTGCATAAAGCGCGAACATCACCAGACCTTGCTGATTCATGCCGTAAATAGAGGCAGAGGGAATAAACGCCGCGATGATGAGTGTGTACACCGGAATGCGCGCCGAGCAGGTCATCAGCGGCGCGATCAGCATGGTCACCAGCCTATCGTGCGGCGAGGCGATAGTGCGCGTGGCCATAATGCCCGGAATGGCGCAGGCAAAGGAAGAAAGCAGTGGAATAAATGCGCGGCCAGAAAGACCGGCGCCGCCCATGAGTTTATCGAGCAGAAAGGCCGCACGCGCCATGTAGCCCGAATCT
This sequence comes from Alphaproteobacteria bacterium, assembly GCA_022841525.1. Classification (GTDB taxonomy): domain Bacteria; phylum Pseudomonadota; class Alphaproteobacteria; order Rickettsiales; family UBA3002; genus JALHRI01. The sequence continues at coordinate 3,834 of JALHRI010000012.1, forward strand.
TCGAGTAGCAAAATGAAGAAAAAAACAATCAGAATTTGCGGCAGAAAAATAATCACGCTACCCACGCCGCCAATCAGCGCGCTGGTGATAAAATCGCGCAGCAGTGGATGGGTGATGTGCGCGCTCGCCAAGCGCGATAGCGCTGAAAGCGCGTCATCCAGCGCGTTCATTGGAATTTCTGCGAGAGTAAACACCGCCTGAAACATGCAGAACATCACCGCCAGCAGTAGCATTATGCCGAGCACAGGATGTAACAGCACGCGGTCAATCATGTGGGTGGAGCCAGGCGTGATGCCGTTTTTCATGCCCACTTGTTTGAGTATCGCCTGCGCCTGCTGATGAAGCTCTGCGGTGGAGCTGGCCTGCGGCGGTGCGGTGACATGGGGTTGCGCACGCAGATGATCAGGATTTTCCAGTTGATGATCGAGTGCGTGAAGCAGCGCCTCGATACCGCGCGTGCGCACCGCAATGGTTGGGATGACGGGTACACCCAGCACCTGCGACAGCGCTTCAGGATATACCGGTAGGCCTTGCTTGGCGGCGATATCGGTCATGTTGAGCGCCAGAATCATCGGAATGCCTAGCGTTTTAAGTTCAAGCGCAAAACGCAGATGCAGGGCAAGATTCGTTGCATCGGCGACCACGATCATCATATCGGGCGGATGGTTAGCGCCCGGAAGTGCGCGCAGCACTTCACGCGCGAGGCGTTCATCGGGGGAAGAACTGGTCAGCGAATAGGCACCCGGCACATCGGTAATATGCAGCATGCGGCCTGCAGGCGTGTGTGCGGTGCCCTGCTTATATTCCACCGTGACGCCGGCATAGTTGGCGACCTTCTGATGGCTGCCGGTAAGGCGGTTAAACAGTGCGGTTTTACCCGCATTCGGGCAGCCGGCAATGATGATATGACACGAGCTATCGTTACGCATAGAGGACTAAGACTGCTCCTCATCAGCGACTAAAATAGCCTGTGCTACACTGCGCGCGATACTGACGAGATGACCGCTAAGATCAAGCACTACCGGGTCGCGGCCAAAAGGTCCCACATGGCGAATGCTCACAGGCATTCCCTCTAACACACCCAGCGCCATCAGCGACGCGGTGGTTTGCGCATCGCTGTGGATGCGCTCAATGCGCGCAGGTCTGCGTAGGGGAAGCTGTGAGAGGGGGAGATAGCGCATAGAAGGGTCGTATCGCCACTGAGAATGATTTGCAACTATGGAAACTCAAGCGTGACCTTGAGCCCGCTTGGCGAATGATCGCTTAAACGAATGCTGCCCCGATGCAGCTTGACGATGGCAGCAACCAGCGCTAGCCCCAGCCCGTTTCCGGAGCTTGCGCGCTCATGCTCGCCGCGCACGAAGCGGGTAAAGACGCGTTCTTTCAATATATCGGGAATGCCGCTGCCTGAATCGGTGATGATGAGGCGGATGCCTGAGGCTGCGATTTTTTCAAGATGAAGCCCAATCGACCCATTTTCCGGCGTATGCTTGATCGCGTTATCGAGCAGGTTGGCCACGCACTGGAACAATAAATCGCGGTCAGCAAACAGGGAAATTTCTGACAGATGCGTGTTCAGTGTGATGCGTTTTTCAGCGGCGAGGGGTTCGTATAAATCAATCACGTCATGCAGTAGTGTGGAGAGGCAGATGGTGCGGAATCGGTCTTTTTGATGCTGATGTTCAATACGCGAGATGCGCAGCAGCGCCTGAAATGTTTGCAGTAACTGATCGCATTCGTTCAAAAGCGCGCTCATCGAGAGCGCGTATTCCGATTGGTTATGCGGCGGGTTTTGCAACTGCTCGATACGATTGCGCATGCGGGTGAGCGGCGTGCGCAGATCATGCGCGATATTATCAGACACGGTACGAATGGCCTCTACCGACTCTTCGATGCGGATGAGCATGGTGTTAATCATCTCTGAGAGGGTACTTAAATCATCCCAGTGATTATCGACCGGAACGCGCGCCGATAAATCACCGGTGGTGATGATGGTTTCTGCGGTACGAATGATGGTATTGATGCGCTTGGTCACGTAGTAGCTCACGAAGAACAGCCCTGCGGCGATCATGAGTAGCACAGTGATAATCGCGTAGAGCGACAGGCGCGCCATGTCGCTTCCTGGCACCAGGGTTTGGAGCTCGCGCGTGAATAAAATCAGCGCAACCGCAAGCAGCAGGCTGAAGATAACCGCCAGATGTGTAGAAGAAGACTTAAACAGTGAAATGCGGCTCATGTCAGGCCGCCTGCGCATCCTGATCTTCGATGATGTAGCCAGAGCCGCGAATCGTTTTAATTAGCGAGTGTTCGGGATTTGCATCAATTTTCTGGCGCAGGCGCGAGATGTGAACGTCGATCACGTTGGTTTGCGGATCGAAATGATAATCCCACACATGCTCGAGCAACATGGTACGGGTAACAATCTGGTTCTTGTGACGCAGTAGATATTCAAGCAATTTGAACTCACGCGCCTGCAGCAAAATGGTTTTGCCCGCGCGCGAAACTTTGCGCGCCAGCACGTCCATATGAATATCCGCCGCGGTGAGGATGATTTCCGAATGCGTCGCCGGTTGGCCGCGACGGCTGAGCACTTCAAGACGCGCAATCAGCTCTACGCTGGCATAGGGCTTGACCAGATAATCATCACCGCCAGCTTTCAGGCCTTCGACGCGGTGATCGACCTCGCCCAGTGCGCTTAAGATAAGCGCAGGGGTAAAATGATCGCGCGCGCGCAGTTGGCGGATGAGATCCAACCCGTCGAGCTTGGGGAGCATGCGGTCAATCACCAGCACGAGATATTGATTCGCCAGTGCAAGCTGGAGACCTTCTTCACCATCAAAGGCGGAGTGGGTTTCATAGCCTGCATCGCGCAGGGTGGTGACCAGATGCTGATGCACCTCGCGGTCGTCTTCAATGATGAGAATGGGGAGCATGGCAACCTCGTAGTTTCATCACAGTAAAGCCGCTGTTGGGCTGACTGTAAAGCCATGCTTGCTTACAAGTGAGAAAGGGGGGTGGATCTTCAGTTCCTCACTTTCTCAATCTCATCTCTCCTCATTTTTAGAAAAATACTTTCTATTAACGAATAATTAACCAATGCGGCCTTATAGTGTAAATAGGATACAGCCGCAGATTAAATGTGGTAAGACTATCTTCCACAAAGCATCGTACTGGGTGTACGCGGGTATTTGTGGTAGGCATGTAGAACAACGATAGGAGAATCTATGACCTTCATGAAAAAATTTCTGAGCAATGAATCTGGTGCCACTGCCATTGAATACGGCCTGATCGCTGCGCTGATCGCCGTGGGGCTGATCTTGGTGCTGCAGAATGTTGGTGGCGCCTTGAAAACTAACTTTACAGCGATTAGCGAAGGACTTAGTAAGACCAGTGAAACGAATCCGTAACTAACGCGTGCCTCCACAACACTAACTTTTACAGTTCTGTTATCTCAGTAGCCGCTTTTGGTGTGCACATAGTGGCTGCTGGTGTGTCTAAGGCGTACTGATTTCGCATAACCGCTAATGAACACATAACGTTCTCATGAACCGAAACTGTGCCGTTCTGATTACATGACCACCATATTATGGCGTGAACATATTGCTAATGTCGTACTGGCTACGGCATATTTATACTTTTTCAGCAACAATTTTGCCTATCTTACGACTGAGTTTCGTATCAGCGTCTTGATTCTTGCGATCTTTAATCTTGTTATCGCCTTTAATGCCATTTTTCGTCGTGTGCCGACACGCGTTTCGCTCAAACTATTTGATGTATGTATCACCCTAATCGGTACGTATTCTCTCACGTTCGCAGTCGGTGTCCGCACGCAAGAAGAAGTGATCGCCTTACAGCTATTGGGGGGTGCTGGGTTAATGCTATCATTGCTGGGTTTGCTGACGCTAAATAAAAGTTTTGGCTTACTGCCTGCAGATCGTGGCGTGGTGACTGGGGGCATTTACAGCGTGCTTCGTCATCCGATTTATGCAGGCTATTTCCTTTCTAGCAGCTGCTTTCTGGCACAGAATTATTCGCTGCATAATCTGGTCTGTTTTATGCTGTTTGCCGTGTGCGAAACGCTACGGTTGCACCGTGAAGAAAAACTGCTGCTGCAAAACCCGCACTACGCCGAATACGCGAGTAAGGTGCGGTGGCGGATTCTTCCGTTTGTGTGGTGAGCACTAGCTTCCTCTCCTTGCTACCATTTAAATTGGAAAGCGTGTAGGAGGTTGGAGTAATCATCGCTCCATAGCGGTGTGGTGACTGGGGCGATCACCTTCAGGCCAAGCGCGCGTAAGGTCGTATGCCAGGGCGAGCGCTCAGGTAGCGCAATCACCCACAGCGAGGCGACATTGATCGTTGATTGCTGATCATCTGCATAGGCATACACGTAAGCGCGCCATCCATGTTCCTGCATCACGCGGGCGATAAATGGCGCCAGTTTCAGATAGCGGTTGCTGATATTATAGGCGATGATACCGAGCTGCGGATGGGCTTTTTGCACATAGATGGCGGCGGCTTCTTTGGTTAGCAAATGCATTGGCACCGAGTCCGACGTGAAGGCATCGGCGACGATCAGGGAATAGATCCCATCCGGCTTTTTGGCGATTTCCAACCGGCCATCACCCAGCGTAATAGTCGTCGTCGGCGGACAATCGCTTAAGTAAGTGAAATAGTCGCGGTTTTTGGCAATGTCGATCACGGCTTGGTCAATCTCGTAAAAATCGACGGTTTGGCCGCGCTTGCCAATACAGGCCAGTGTACCCGCCCCCAAGCCCAGCACCGCAAAAGGGTGTTGATAAATTTGGCGCGGCAGACGTGTGAGCAGTGTGTGCAGCGGGACATAATAGCTGGCGATCTGATGGGCGAACTTGGGATTGCGCGATTGCATGCCGTGCATCGTTGTGCCATGGCTGAAATAGCGCATTTTCTCGTCTTGATAGACACGTGACACGCCAAAGAAATTGCGCGTGGTGTAGAGGCCTTGTTTTTTGCGAGCTTGTTCCTCTTGTTGCATCGTGTGCCAGAAATTATAGCCACTGCTTACTAGCACACAAAGAAACACGGCGATAAAAAGCCTGTTCTTTTTTAAATTGGCGCAGGCCTGCCTAACATTACCTTTCAGGGCAAAAAGTGAGAGAATCGCCACGATAAAATATTCATACGCATCGTTGAGGAGATAAGGAGCAAGGACGTTGAAAATACCGCCCAGCGCGCCGCCTACAGTCAACCAGAAATAATAGGCGGTCAGTTTGCCGGGCTCTGGCTTGATTTGCGATAGATGGCCGTGGCAGCTGAGCGCGATGATAAAAAAGAACAGAAAATGTAGCCAGATCAATAAAGGTGCACCATGAAATACCGCGCAGAGCGGTATCGCCACCAGGCAGAGCGGATGCGCCGCCTGTGCCCAGCGAATGGCAGTGGCCGCCACGGGGCGCGCGGAATAAGCCACCGCGAAGCTGAGCAAATATAGTGCCAGCGGAATGACCCACAACAGGGGAAACGAGGCGATATCGGTAGTGATATAAAGGGTGACACTGAGAAACAGACTGGAGGGAAAAAAACTCAGCAGAATAATTTTTCCTCTCTCACGCCAACGCATGGGCACCTGCGCGCTGGGGTGATAGGCTTGGCCCGCGCTGCCCTTCAGGCCTCCGGCGGCCAGCAGCACAAATAACGCGTATAAGAAGAGATAGGCTCCGCTCCAGATCTTCAGTTGTACGGAGAGTGGCGATTGCCATTCAAACACGAGCGGATAGCCGAGTAACCCGGCAAAACTGCCGATATTACTAGCGCTGAACAAGTGATAAGGCTGTTCGTGAAAACGTTGAAAATACCAATGTTGCAGCAACGAAGAATGCGCCGAAAGCACTAGGTAGGGTAAGCCGATCGTGGTGAGTAGTACGAGGAGTAACTGTATTTCGTGCGGCTGATCGGAGTTAAAAAAATCAAGATTGCCTTGCACTGAGAGCGGTAGAAAAAATAAGATCGCCACACCCATTAGCAATAGATGGAGGCCAGCCTGCGACGCGGGTTTCAAGCGCTGTGCGCCGATCGCCGCATAGGCATAGCCGGCAAGCAGCAGCAATTGAAAAAACATCATCGATACAATCCAGACGGCGGGCGCACCGCCGATCAGCGGCAGCAACGCTTTGGCCAGCATTGGCTGCACCATGAATAATAAAAACGCACTGAAGAAACTGACGCAGCCATAAAAATAACGCATGGGATCTCCTGAGTTCGGTGCGAGTAGAACGCTAACCCTCGCCGCTGACAGCGTCAATTGGTTGTAAACTAGAGCAGAGTTTATACCCTGCAGTACGCTATTCTGTGGCGACTTTGCCTTCGAGCATTACGCCACAAGCGCCGCCGATTTTTCGGGCGATGTGATGTGCGCTTCGTTCGCTACGATGGTGGAAAGCGGCGCGCCGGAGGAAGGGGATGTGGATTCAGCAACTCTGCCGTGGCGTTTTTCCTGTTTGATTTCTTCTTTTTTGGCACGGGCGAGTTTCTTGGCTTCTTCGCTGGTTTTCTTGTGATCAATCACTGTACCATCGGGCAATACTTCCGCTCCACCAATGAGGAAAGCCATGGTATTGCCTGTTTGGAATGTTGCTTGGCCAGCTGAGTAATAATGCCTTCCTGGATCTATTTTATCGTAACGCCTTTTGATACTACTATACATAAATAGTACACGTGCCCACATAACTGAGCCAAAGTTCGACCAGCCTTGTTCCGCAGTGGGGCTTAGGATCAGTTGCGAGCCGGCAGTTGCCGTGATCAGGCCGTTGATACCATGCGCTTTGTTCCAGAAATATTTATTGTCGCCACCTACGTTTCGAAACCCGGCTAGAAAGATACACAGACCCACTGCCGATATCATTAAGCCAGTAAATGCGCGTTTGTTATCGTACCATTCAAGCGGGTTAATGGCGGTTTTTAAGCGGTGAAGTAGATATTGGCCGGGATGCAATGTGGCCATTTCGCTAAGTTTTCTTACGTCTTCATCTTTATCTTTATCATCGGGCATGATGGTGGCGACGCCCATGCCCAGCATGCCTAAAAATGTGCCGCGTGTTTGCCAGCGGTTAATGAGCTTGCCGGAGGGGTTTAAGGCGCGGTCAAGCGTGCTGGCTTTTTCAAAATCAAAGAGCGCGTGGATGGAATCTTTCCAGTGTTTCGCAGAAGTCAGGTTTTTGGCTGAGAAATTAAAGCCGCCTTTCGAAGCAATATCATTGGTGACGTTATACAAAGGCTCAATCACTGGGTTGGCCGCACGTAGTGCGGTAGGTAACACGCCAGAGCCTTTTGCTGCAGATAGGGTGGGATGTTTTTTCTCTAGCCATTGCTGAAACGAGCCGTGAAAATAATCGGTGACTTGTTTGCCGTTCTGAGTTTTTTTACCAGCAAACAAACTCACGCCTGAAGCGGAAAACATGAAGAATTCACCAACCAGCTGAGTAAACCCGACAAGATTGGAGCCGCGGTTAACGATAAAACCGGGTAGCGTATGAATTGCAGAAGTGCGCATATGCTGAAAGTCACGCGCCAGAAGTCCGCATTCTTTACCAAGCCATGAGCGTGGATCGATAAAGCCGAGATAGGGATCGCGTCGTTCTTTTTCACTTGTGTGATCTGGCTTGCTTGCATGCGCAGCGGGCGCTGCGTTTTCCTTGGTGGAATCGGCAGTCTTTTCTAATGCAGCGCTAGCTGCGCCGGGGGCAATCTTCTTGGCGTCATCGTGCATGCACGGTTCTCCGTGCCTACACTATGGCAGTGGAATATGACAATCTGATGACATTGCAGCATTTTTTTCATGAATACTATGGGGATGACGGCGATTAAAATACCTTGCCTTGCCAGAGCTTCACCAGCGCATCCACGCCGTGGCGCAGGGTTTGGTACTCAGCACTTAAACGGCTGGCGAGGGCAGGGTGAGTCAGCGCCTGCATCTGCAAATGTGGCCTCAGAAAGTCAGGCATTTCATTGAAAATGCATAATTTGAGTACGGTTTCCTGCGCCCGCGCTGCGGCGAGTGTCTGCAGGGCGGATTTGTAGTCTTCCTCGCGCTCGGCGCGCCAGAGCGGATCATCGCATCTGGAGGGGCTGGTTTCATGCTGACTAAGCGCAAGGGCGCGCACGCCGGCATAGCCAAAACGCAGGCTGTACAGCCAGCGCAGATGCAGGGCCGCGCGGTGCTCAGCGGGGGTGATCAGCCGCCGCTCGAGACACAGATCGAGCGGTTCGGTGGTGATGCCCCGCGCGCGCTTGGCAGCGAGCTCGGGCGTGCCCTCATCGAGCGTGGGGATGGGTTTTTTAGGCCTGCCGCGCTTGCTGGAAAACGCCATGATTTACGCCTCCTGCGACTGGGTGGCGGCTGCGTGCCATCGGCGCTGATTATCGTTTTGCGTGCGCCAGCCCATGCCGGCCGGTAGCCGCCAGATGCAGCCGCGCGCAATGGCTCTGGCAGCATTCTCGCGGACATAATCTGGATCAAGCCCGGCATATTCACAGACTAGCAAAAACTCCTCGGACTGGCCGGAAAGCCACTGCATAGCCTCGGCTTTCCATTTGATCGCTTCGGATTTTTGCGAGTTGCTGGCGGCATCCATCAGCGCCTGAGTGATGACGGCGCGCCAGAGCGAGGGCTCGCGGTCGGCAAAGCTGTGGGGCGTTTGGGGTTCTTCAGAGGAAGCATAAGGGAAAAATGAGCTATTCACGCGCGTTCCTTTGGTTAATGATTAAATTACAGATGGATAAAAAGTGGCTAACCGTGATTTTATTTTTATAAGTAGAGTTGTTTATTAAATAAATAAACCTTAGGTTGTGTTAGTGCAGAGTTCTGCACCTTGGCAATCATTAAATTTTGTAAGACCTCACTTCCTGGCCGGTCGGAGGCTGTCTAAGATGAAAAGATACATTGCAGTAGGCATGCGCATGGAAATGTCGTGAGTGTGACCAGACCCACTATGCATGGCTTAGAATTTCCCGGAAGTTGAGTATGACGAAAAAAACTATGACCCCGCGCGGGGCGAAGAAGCAGTCTGCGCGAAAAACGCGCAAAATGGCGGCGGTTGTCTGTGACCATCCGCTGTATGATTCGTGGCAAAAAACGAGTGCGCTCGTCAGTGCGCTGATTGACAGGCTGCAAACCATGCAGCGCGTATCGGAAGATGAAGCAGAAAACTGGAACCGCTTGTTCGGCGCCAAAGACAGCACCGTGATGAATCTGCAAAAACTCGTGGCGGTAATGGTCGTGATTAGCGACCGGCTAGCGAGTTTTATGCCCGAGCATCACGTGCAGCCAGAGCATAGTGACGCTGCGCCCATGCGCGTAGAAGACATGCACATGCTGCAGCGCTGGTTAGAAGATGAGATGAATGCGCTTAATGCAGACGCAGATTCTCGGGCTTGAAATGGCGGATATCTGGCGGGGTTTGCGCTGCTGTGCGCTTAGAAAAACGCGCAGATTTCAGAGCAAAACGCTTCCAGTGCGCCGAATGCGGGCCGATTTTTTTGCCAAGCTCTGCCGTGGTACACTCCGCTTCGCACTCTGAAGCAGACAGCAGCATTTCGGCAAAGAATTGCAGCATCGGGCCGGTGCGGTAATGCTGAAATGCAGGATCGCTGATGGCGATCTCTACCGCGCTATTCAGCAGTGCAATGGAATCTTCAGATAGCGGCATGTGCACTTGCTGCACGGCGAGCATGGCGCGCCAGCGCTTGTGTAATAGTTCATGACGCGGGGATTCTTTCTCTGACGATAGCAACATCATCGGTGCGTAGCGCGCTTCCTCGAGCGCGGCATCGTAACGCAGTTGTTTGTGAAGCGGCGCACCACTACCAATCAGCTGACGCAGCATGGCGCTTGCCTCGTAGCCGCGAAGCTGGCTTTCCTGTGCGATGGACTGGGCATGGCTTAAAATTGCGCTGAGATATTCCAGCCATTTGTGACGCGGCAGGTACGAAGCATCGGGCATTTCAGCAATGTCTTTCACGTGTTGGCGCAGGGTTTCGTGGAGGTCGTGCCACAAGGGTGACGGGGGCGAGGCTTGCGCGCAAAGATCATCAAACAGCGCAACAATATCCTCGGAAGCTAGGTAATGAACCATGATGCACTATAGCAAAAAATGGCATGTTTTGAAATAAAAACTAAACTTCAAATCCGTATTTATCTTTCAGGAAGGTGCGAACTTCTTCGCTAGGTTCTTCGCCGTAACATGAGGCGATGATTTTGCCGTACTCTTCCAGATCTACCGTGCCATCGCCTTTGATGGCTTTTAAGAACGCGGCTTCGCGTGGCGCTTCCACCAGTACGAAATAATACGCCCAGCGACCGGTGGTATCTTTGGCTTTGAGCTTGTGAATCAGATGGCCTTTTTTGGCAATGATCTGATCGACGAAGGAGCGCTTATCGCCAGTATTTTCAGTGTTGCTCATAAAATGATTCTACGCGGCTGAAACTTAAATGACAAGGCCGCGTGCAGTGCCGCTGACTCTGCCATGGTCGCCGATGATGGATTGTTGCTGACTTGCTATGATCGCAATGGTGGCCACCCCCGTTTCCGGCGCGCTGAGGCGGGTATGGGGGAAAATATGCATCCGGCCATCATGGCGGGCGCGCAGGCCGCGAAGTCCGTGGGCTAGTTTGCGTTTGATCTGTCCGTGAATATCTTCAGGCTTAGCCTCTTTATTCTGTAGGCTTTTTTTCGCACCTTCGAGAGCTTCGCGCGCCATGCGTTCGGCTTCTTTCTGCGCGAGCATCAGATCCTGCGGTGGGACAAAGAAATAGGCCTGTTGAGGGAGTAATTCTTCCAGCGCGCGCCTGGCGATCTCGGCGGTCTGATCGCTGGTATCGTGGTTGATGTCTGCGCTTGCAAATCCGCGTAGCAGCGTAGGGTATAGCTGGAAAAACCCATAAGGCTGCGGGCTTAATACCAAGCGTTTGCTGATGCTGCGCGCTGAAGTGTCGCTGGTTTCGGCGGGCTTTGCATCGCTCGTTTCATCGTCGTTGACGCTTAAGGCGTCACTCAGCGGGGTGTAACTGACAACATCCGCCCAGTGGGCAATGCGCGCGGAAAGCCTCGAGGATTCGCGCGTAATGATGTCTTTTGCGCCAGCGTCCAGTGATAGCGGATACACATCGATGATGCCGAACTTGGCTTTGGCTGGAATGCTGAAATTACTGCGCACACCAAAAAGTGCCAGGCGCGCCGGAAACTCATCGCGCCGACCAAGACCATGATCCGGAACTACGCCAGGATGGGTCGATAACGGATCGCTCAGGCCAAATAGAGCAGGAAGTTCGCGGATATCAAACATAACACCATCCTAACAGATTGCGCGCGATGAAAGATGAAGATTTGATGAAGATGCAGTGGCATGCGGCAGCGCTAAGCACACAGGCGGTGCAAACATCGCCTCATGCGTTCTTAGAAAAGGCGTTTGCCACCATAGCACCGGGTAATGCGTTTTTACCTAACTGGCATTTGCGGTTGATTGTGGAGGCGCTGGAAGCCTGCGCGCGGGGCGAGATTCGCCGGCTTATCATTAATATGCCGCCGCGGATGCTTAAATCGATTGCTGTCTCGGTAGCGTGGCCGGCGTGGTTGCTGGCGAAAAATCCAGCAGCGCGAATTATGGTCGCAAGCTATGCACAGTCTTTAAGTATGAAGCATTCGCTGGATACCAGGCTGGTGATGCAATCCGACTGGTACCGCAGAGCATTCCCAGCAACAAAATTAAGCAGCGATCAGAACGAAAAAGAGAAATTTGTTACCACCGCGCGCGGGCATAGAATTGCCGTATCGGTGGGAGGTGCTGCGACAGGCGAGGGCGGCAATGTGCTGATTGTGGATGATCCGATCAATCCGCTACAAGCGCTGCACGCCAGTAGCCGCGAGATGGTGAATCAGTGGTTTGATCACACGTTTTTAAGCAGGCTCGATGATAAAAAGCGTGGCTGTATTGTGGTGGTGATGCAGCGGCTGCATGCCGAGGATTTATCGGGCTATCTGATGCAAAAAGGCGGTTGGGAAACGTTGGTGTTGCCTGCAATTGCAACGCACGATGAGCATTACCATTGCGGTAGATTTCACCATACCCGCCGTGAGGGCGAGGTGCTGCACCCCGCGCGCGAGGACAACGCGCAGTTACAGCAAATGCGATCCGCCATGGGGAGCACGCATTTTCAGGCGCAATATCAGCAGCAGCCCGTGGCAGCAAGCAGCGCGCTAATCAAGCGCGAGTGGTTTTCACGATTTGATTTGGAGGCATATGCTCGTACAATCCTGGGACACGGCGATTAAAGGCGGCAACCAGCACGATGCCAGCGCCTGCGCGACGTTACATTATGACGGTTCGCATCATTACCTGATGGATATGCAGGTAGTGCGGTTGGAATACCCCGCCTTGAAGCGGTTCATTCTCAGCCATGCTGAGCGCTACTGCCCCGATAGGATACTGATGGAAGATAAGGCGAGCGGACAATCGCTGCTGCAGGATCTTCGCACAGAATGTGCTTTTCCGATGTTAGGCATTCATCCGAAAGGTGATAAAACCATGCGTCTGGCGCGCGCAAGTGTGCTGATGGAAACAGGGCGGATCAAACTTCCCTTTCATGCTTCTTGGCTGGGGGCATTTGAGGCGGAAATCATGGCGTTTCCAAACGCAGCGCATGACGATCAGGTGGATGCATTTACCCAGTATTGCTGCTGGTTTTTAGACCATCAGCTGGGGCGAAATGCCACGATCAGACGGCTGTGATCGTCATCAAATCTTCATAATTCCTCAGCGGCGATCTGCTACAATGAAGGTGGAGTATTTTGTATTGGACACACCACACACAGCTTCTGAAGAAAAGAAACCGCGCCAGCAGGCTGCCATGATTAACACTGGTGCGGCACTGGCGAGTGCGGCAGCGTTTAGCGTGGTGGGCGCGATGCTGGGCAAAACCATCGGCAGTTACGGCGATAGTGTGCGCCACAAACTAAGCAGCGGAATTGGCAAATGGGTTGGCGGGGTGAGCTTTGCGATTTTATCGCTCTACGCGACGATGAAGGCCGAAGCGTCGCGCCAAGCGCAGATGCAGGATTTAGAGAAGGAAAACGATGCGCTGCGTCGTGAAATTGCGCAGGCAAAACTTCCTCAGAAAACGGATGCGCCAATGCAGGCAATGCCAGTGATTGAGCGTGCGGCACATGAAGGAACGGCAGCGCCACAGCCAGAAATCAGCAGCCCACAAAAAAGTTAGTCTGCCCCCCTTCCTGGGGCTTCACTCAGCGATTACAAGATTAAATGTACGCTGAAGAAATTGTACGAAGTTCAGCCATCATCATTCACCAATTTTCTGAAAGGATGCCTATGCCCTCATGGTGGGATAGATTGGGGCGCGCTGCGCCGATACCAGCAAAGTCGTTTCACAGCCATGCTCATGCCTTCATGATTCCGGCAGGCCAACCAGTATGGATGCGCCGCGATTACAGCAAATTTGCAGATGAGGGATTTCGCCGCAATGTGATCGCCTACCGCGCGATTTCGATGGTGGCAAGCGGTGCGGCGCAGGTCAACTGGAAAGTAAAACAGCGCAAAGCACGCCGCGAGGTAGTGGTGGATAGCCATCCGATCCTGCAGCTGCTTAAGCGCCCTAACCCGCGTCAGGGTGGCAGCGAGTTATTTGAAACGCTCTATATCCACCATCTGATTGCGGGCAATGCCTTTGTACACGCAATTGGCCCAAAAGGCGAAGCCCCCACCGAGCTGCATGTGCTGCGCCCGGATAGGGTGGCGATTATTCCCTCCGCAAACGGCATTCCCAAAGCGTACCGCTATATGGTGGCAAGTAAGGGGTATGATATTGCGGTGGATGCCATTAGCGGCATGTCGCGCTTACTCCATCTGAAACATATTCATCCGCTGGATGATTGGTACGGTTTGTCGCCGATGGAAGCTGCGGCTTACAGTATTGATCAGCATAATCAGTGTGCGGCGTGGAATCAGGCGCTGCTGCAACATGGTGCGCGGCCAACCGGCGCGCTGATGGTCAAAGCAGAGCATGGCCAGGGCGGTCAATTATCGGAAGTGCAGTATACGCGGCTTAAGCAACAACTGGATGATCAGTTCAGTGGTGCCGAGAATGCCGGCCGGCCATTATTGTTAGAAGGCGGGCTGGAGTGGAAGGAAATGAGCCATTCCCCGCGTGAGATGGATTTTATTTCCATCAAACATTCCAGTGCGCGCGATATCGCGCTGGCCTTTGGTGTACCGCCGCAACTGCTCGGTATTCCGGGGGATAACACCTACGCCAATTTGAAAGAGGCGCGCGCGGCACTGTGGGAGCAAACCATTATCCCGCTGCTGAAATATACAGCGGATGAACTGAGCAACTGGCTCGCGCCGATGTTTGATGGTTCGTTTCGCATCACCTACGATGCCGATGAGATTCCTACCAATAGCGAAAAACGCGACGCCTTGTGGGAGAGGGTCTCTGCGGCAGCGTTTCTGAGTGATGCGGAAAAGCGCAGCCTGCTTGGTCTTGCCGAAATGACGGAGGCTTAGCATGCGCACGTATTTGACGACTGAATGTGCGATAAAATCACTGGATGAAGAAGGCAGATTTGCAGGCTACGCTAGTGTGTTTGGCGTGGTGGATCATCAGCGCGATATGGTGATGCCTGGTGCCTTTACAGAAACGGCGGCGCAGGCATTGTCGGAAATCAAACTGCTCTGGCAGCATCAATGGGCAGAGCCGATTGGTAAAATTACGAGACTGTTTGAAGATGCACGCGGGCTGTATATTGAAGGGCAGTTACTGCTTGAGGTGGCGCGTGCGCGTGAAGCCTACGCGCTGATGAAAGAAGGTGTGCTAAGAGGGTTAAGTATTGGCTATAGGCCTGAGAAAACCCGCATTGATCCAGATACGGGCGTGCGGCAATTACAGCGGGTCAGCTTGTTTGAAATCAGCATCGTGACGATGCCCGCAAACCCGGACGCACAGGTGAGTGTGGTGAAACATGTGAGCCACCCACCCGCTGAGCAGAATGACCTGGCCTTCCTACTCACCGCACTTGAACGAGCGGCAATGACGCTGCGAAGCTATTAGTTGCTCTGTGGCAGTGGGCGTGGTTGCACGCGACCCGTATAGCTTGACTCACCGCTGATCACGGTGGGGCTTGCTGCCTGGATATGTGGCAGTGCTGCATGCTGATTGAGACCATCCAGCGCGGTTTCTTTTAAGTAAAAAACGTTCAGCGCCATGGCGGCATGACGTTTGGAAATACGCACATGCTCTTCGCTAACGCGAATGACGTTTTCAAAACATTGCACCAGGTCGCGCACGCTTAAACTTGCGATTTTCGGATCTTTATAAAGCTGCAAGCAGGCGGTGTTGATTGCGCTTACCCACGCACTCTCTGCGGTGGAAATCGCTTGGCCGTGAATATTGTGATAGGCCTTAGAAGCGAGCGTGCACACATATTCGCGGGTGTCAGGGGAGGTGGCAGAGCTCACTTCGCTGCTGCCAAAAATGGCGACGATAAGTTCTTGCATGGGGTCCTGTTTGCTTTGCTGTTTTTTGTTTTTGGTTGCAACGCCTGCCCTGTGCTGCGGCTTTGCGATGTTGGTCGATCAAGTAACGGATAGTAACTTAAAAGACGACTGCAATATAACGTTAGATAAAAATTAACGCAAGTTAAAATATTATTTACGTATGGGCGATGGCCAGAGGAGATTTATCCATTTTTTACAGATGGATAATTATTTGTCGATTTTTATTAACCAAATAATCAAGGGGAAATTATGACGATTTCGGAAGTCACCGAACGCGTGCATGCAATGGGGCAGGCATGGGAACAATTTAAGCAAGTCAACAATCAGCGTCTGCGCGAGATTGAGCGCAAGGGCAATGCCGATCCGCTTTATCATGAGCATCTGCAACGTATTGGCGATGCGCTGGATCATCAAAAGCGCCGCATGGACCAGTTGGAAACCGCGCATGCTCGCCCGGGTGTCGATGTTTCCGGCAAGAAAGCATTTGCAGAAGATAGCAGCGAATATCGTGCCGCATTTACCAATTATCTGCGCAAAGGGATGGAAGCAGGGCTGGAAAACATTCAGCTCAAAACGCTCTCAGTTGGGGGTGCATCGGGCGCAGAAGGTGGCTATTTAGTGACGCCGCACATGAGCGAAACCATCACCCAGATTGTACGCGAAAGCTCGCCGCTTCGCGCGCTGGCAGGTGTGGAAACCATTTCGCACGATACGCTCGATCTGATTGAAGATACTGGCGAGATGCAAGCCGTATGGGTGGATGAAGATGATGCGCGCGATGTGACCACCAATCCGCTCTTTGGCAAACGTACGATTGAAACACACGAGATGTATGCCAATCCGCGTGCGACGCAGAAACTGATTGATGACGCATCGGTTGATATTGAAGGCTGGGTGTCGCAAAAAGTGGCGGAGCGTTTTGCGCGTCTGGAAGCTACGGCCTTTATTTCCGGCGACGGTGACAAAAAACCCACCGGTATTTTAAGCTATGCAGCGGGCACCAGTTGGGGACAGATTGAACAGTTAAACTCAGCAGCTGCAGGTTCCATTGCTGCGGATGATGTGATCAGGCTGTATTACCGCCTGAAGGATGAGTATGCAAAAAATGCTACCTTCCTGATGAACCGCACTACCGTGCAGGCGCTGCGCTTGCTGAAAGATACCGGATCGGATCAGTATATCTGGCAGCCGGGTCTGGCACTGGGTACACCCGATACGCTACTGGGCGTACCGGTGGCACTGGCAAGCGATATGCCAGGCGTTGCGGCAAATAATCTGGCGATTGCCGTGGGGGATTTCAAACGCGGTTATATGATTGTTGACCGTGTGGGCATTCGCATGCTGCGTGATCCTTACACCGCCAAGCCGTTTGTGTTGTTCTACACAACCAAACGTGTTGGTGGTGAAGTGGTCAATTTTGAAGCCATCAAATTGCTGAAAGTCGCTGCATAATGAAGGAAGTGGGGGCAGGGAAGCGTTGTGGCTTTCCTGCCTCTTTCTTGTTGATTTTGCTTATAATATGATGCTTTCCAGGCGCTGAACAAGGCCAGCTATTGACGCCTACGCACCAGCCACCTATAGTGCCGAAATAAATTAATCCACTGGAAATAAGTTGGAAATTTGTGTCTGAGCTGAACCGTTCTGATAAAATGCTCGCAGAGCGCACCGTGTGCGTGTTGCTGGTGCGCGGCCAAAGCCAGGAAGGTGAACCGGTCTATGCGTATGTCGCGGTGCGTGCCGACAAGCTGGATGAGTTTGTCGAAGCGCAGTCGAAAGATCCGTTTTATCCGGATCAGTACGGCATGATTATTGAGTCAGGCACTGGTGATCCTTCCGATGAAGTGCGTGAACGCATGGAGCGCGATTATGGTTTTAACCATGAGGCCATGCTCGATGTGCATGACCGCGACAGTGCCCATGATGTGGCGCGCAAACTCACTGCCTCGGTGCGTAAGGCCAAGCAGTCCGACTTTGATGCTTAACATCTGATTTTTTCCGTTTTCTCTCAAATTGATGCGTATTCATGTGGTGATTCGCTACAGCACAATGCTGTGCTGTCAGGCGCATCTGCGCCTGCTTGAGGCAGGAGAACTATACGCTCTCAGTGCGCAGAGTGCAGTTGATTTAGCGCTGCATGGTGATGTGCAACTCGCATCCAACCCCTTTCCGTGTGGGAAAATCTATGAACCCAATTCTAAACCCAATCGTGCTGGTACAGCCCAGCAGTGAAGTGCTGAGCCTGCGCGAGGTGAAGCAGTTTCTGCGCATTGAACATAGCGCAGAAGATGCCGTGTTGATGCAGCTGATAAAAGCAGCGCGCGAGGCGGCGCAGTCTTACCTGAACCTTACGTTCATTACGCAGTCCTGGCAATATCAGGTGCGCGCGAGTGAGTCATTCATCACGCTGCCGATGAAGCCGGTGAGGGCGATTACGCAGGTTGAGCAACGCGACGACGGCGGCATTTGGACGATTATTCCGGCAAGCGATTATATGCTGGATCAGGATGCCTTGGTGCTCACATCTTCCGTGACGCACGGTGCGCTGCTAAGAATTGCTTACAGTGCTGGAATGGCGGCAGATGCATCGCTGCTACCTGCAGCGATTAAGCAGGCCTTGCTTGAGCATGTGGTGAAGCTTTACGAATCGCGCGGACTTGAGCAACCACTGGCGCTGCATGAGATGTATGCGCCGCTGCGCGAGGTGCGGATATGAACGATGTTCGAAATTACCGCGAGCGGATTCGTATCGAATCAGCCGTGCACACGCCGGATGATGTTGGCGGTACCACGGATCAATGGCAATGCGTGCAGGAATGTTTCGCTGAAATATCGCCCAAAAGCCGCGTGACACAAGTAACGGCGGGCGATCTACGCGACTATCAGACGCATGTGGAAGTACGGGTGCGTGCGCCCAGTCCGGTCACGAACCTGATGCGTATTATTTGGCGTCAGCGGATACTGATGATTGATAGTATCGTGCCGGAACCCTCATCGTTGCTGATGCATTGCCGCGAGGTGAGGGTATGAACACACTCGCATTACTCCAAGTACAGCAAGGAATTTTTGGCAAGCTCGCTGCCGATAGCGTGCTGATGGATATGATCACGGCGCTGTATGATCAGGTGCCGGAGCGCGCGCAATTTCCCTACGCCGTGATTGGCGATGGGAATTATACCACGCTGCGAACGCGCACTGCTCTTGGCGGCAGCTGCGTGATGCGTATTCGCGTCTATTCGCAAAAACCCGGGCGCAAAGAGATTTTGCAAATTCTTGATCGTATCTACGGTTTGCTACATTTGGGCACTCTGACGTTAGTAGAAAGCACGGTGCTGAGTGTGCACGTAGAAAATGCGCGTACCGAGCTTTTGAACGATCAGCGCACCATTGAAGGTGAGCTGAGTATTCGCTGCCTGATTGCGGAGGAATAAGATGCAGAGTTTTACCGCACACCATGTCGCGCTTTCGGTCGCATCCCTTGCGACGCCGACAAGTTTTTTAGCGCTGAGCAATGCGCTGGTACATGTGCTGGAATGCCGAAGTGAGCATATGCCGAAAGATCACTACCGTGAGCACGCCTGGCAACGACTGAGCGATGCTACGCAGCACGCGGTTAGCCTTGAAGCGGAATGTATCTGGACGACCTCGCCTGCGATGTTGCTGATTCACCGCTCAGGGCTGGAGGCGGCCTCATTGCAGATGAAAATTGTGATGCCCGATGCCAGTGAGATGGTAGGCAAATTTGCGATCACACGCTACGCGCTGGTGGCTGAAGAAGGCGAAACCCTGCGTGCAGAAATGACGCTGGTATCGCAGGACGCACTAACGCTGAGCCTGCCCAGCTAACGCGTTTTTCTGCCATGCAAGCAGCGATGTTTTAAGCTCGGGAAGGCTAGCATCATCGCAGGGTACGTTTTTATAGACCAGCAGGTAGGATGCTTTTGCCCGCTCTGCAGCTTCACGAACCACTGTTTGCGGATCATAGGTTCCCTGAGACGTGACGTACTTCACCAGTGTCGAATAAATATCTTGGTATTCTTGCGGCGATAAATGCTTACAGTTCGACAGCAAAAATGCGATCATCAAGGTTTGCTCGAGCAGTTTTTGCTCGCTGGTTTCCTGCTGCATGGAGTTGATTTCTGCGGCAGTAGGTGAAAATAGCTGCAGCAACGTCTCGTCGCGGGTGGAGGGGGCAGCGGCTAGCGGAAGCGGAAAAATTTGTTCTTCTTCGCGCGGTTTCGATATTGGTTGTGGAGCGGATAGTTTGGGAGCGGGGTTTAGTGGCCTAGCCATTTGCTTGGTCGGTGCGTGCGGCACAACATAAGGAAACAGGGCAAAGCCTGTAGCGATGCCACCTAAAAAAAGCAGCAGCGAAGGTACGAGTAAGCTTAAGCGTTTGGGGTCAACCGCGGACATAGGAACAATCAAGCTTCGCTTCTGTATTGTTCATCACGCGGAGTGCTTTCACGCGCTCAGTTTCTTTGCAGTAATATTGCAGCGTAAGTTCACTGGCACAGCCGGAAAAAATTTGACCTAGCGTTTCGTCATTTGCAAAAAATACGCATGTTTGCTGACCCGCGCAGAGAGATTGTACCTTCGTGAGCACATTATTGGCCTGTACCACTGCCAGCATTGGCTTGGTATCTGCCGCCTCGCCGGGAATGACGGAGCGCACCGTCGCACGTGGCGGGTTTTGGATGAGTGCTTGTTCAATCCTAGGATTACAATTCATCCCCCAGCTGGCAGATAAAATTGTCGGGCTATACTGTACCACCTGAACGATACGTGGCCCAGCAGGAGCGGGCTTGAAGGCAAAATGCAAAATGCTGATGGTAAGAATAATCAGCAGCAGGGCGATCAAGTGAAATTTCATTTTATAGGACATAGCGCCACTATGCCAAAAGTGCAGCGAATAGCAAACCTAAGATGAATTATGACAATTTGATGACAATTGCGGCACGCCGCATGGGGTGAATTGTCACAATAGTTTCACATATGAACGGCGCCAATTTGCTATAATTGGCCTGTATGCATATGCAAGAACCTACAGTGGCGCCTATCGCTCAAAGTTCGCAGCCTTCCTCAGGGATTGATGCGGAGGCGGGGCTGATCAGTACGCTGGGCACTGGCAGTCTGCTGATGCCGCTGATGTTTATGGGTAACATGATTCTGCGCCAAGCATCTTCGGCGATTGGTTGGGTGATTGGTAAAGTACACGCTCCGACAGGAGCTGCGGTTAAGAATTCAGTGCACGGATTGTACGACGCATTACAAGCAACAACCGTTTCGGATGCGGGTAATTTTTGGAAAAATTATAGTCAGGCGCGCACCTCACCAGGTAGCTTGAAGCCACCTGCGCATGCTGAAGCCACGGGCATAAAGGGGCTGTGGCAGGCAGTGCGTCGCCCGGGCGCACTGGCTGGATTTTTTAAAGCATTACCTGCACATGTGCGTGGCGCGAATTTATTCTCTGCCATTGCGGTAACCGGTGCTGCCATGGCAACGGGCTCCATGCTACTATCGAATAACCGTGCGACACGGGAAGATAATGCGGCGCTGAAAGAATTTGCAGCTGCTGTGTATGGAGTTGATGAACGGCAAGTAACTGCTGAGATGCTTTCCGGCGAAAAAGCGCACCCGATGGTGGTAGAAGCCCACCGCATTTACGACAAGAATATCACCGCGCGGCGGGTGATGAATAGTTTCGGCATTGCCGGTGATGCGTTCATGGTAGGCAATATGACCAGCGCGGCTTCCGGCGCGTTGATGGTTGGCGAAATGATGTTGCCTCAGATAGGCGCAATGTTTTCGCATCAAAATCCATCGCTGGCTATTTTTCATGCACTGAAACAGGCAGAAGCCGGACATATGCCGCTGACTACCGAACAGCGTGCAGGGGCAATTGCTGAGCTGATTGCGATGGTGCCAGGCGTCGCAAAGCATGGCGGCATCAATAACCGTTATGTTGCACCGGTGGCGCTTGAACTTGCAGAAAGCAAGATGTCGGTGACTCAGTTGGTGCGCACATTGGCGGATCCCGCATCATTCAACGCACTCAGCAATAAAGTGATTGCTAAGGTTGATGCTGAACACAAGCAGGCGGAGATGGCGAAAGCACAAGCTGCAGCAGCCCATCCAACCCCTGCGTCAGCGACGATGCAGCAGACAGCGCCGGCAGCGAAAGTACAGCAGATTGCCCATCAGGGGCAGGTTGAAGCCACGAATAAGCTCGCTTTGGCCTAGTGTTTTCCTAAAATTGTCATCAAAGCTTCACATTCGCGCATTTGGTTATGCGATAGAATGTGCATATGGCTATTAACCAAGCATCGCTAACATCCAATCCTACTGCTGTCCCGGTCGCGCCGCGTATGCAGAAGGGTAATGGTGCGTTGTACTGGCTCTCTCTGGCGGTTGGCATGGGGGTTGCGGCGCTTACTATTCCGATTCCTTTCGTAGGATCTGCAGGGTCGCTTTTATCCTATCTTCCGTTTCGCTTCAGTAATTCGATTGAAGCCAAGAATCAGCAAGAATCGATTGCGAACCATTTTAGGGTACAGATTGCTGAGCGCATGGGGATTGCACCGGAAGCGGTGACCAGACAGCATTTGCTGGAGCTAGCAGCAAAAGATGAAGCCTTCGGCAAACTGATTGAAACTTCGCTACACCAGCAAAACTCAAACAACCGCAATGCGCTGATTGGTTCGGTGGTTGGTACGGTAATCCCGGGTGCGACTATTGTACAATCCCTTGGCACGAACCTTGTCGCCAACACGGCAGCGAGTGTGATCTTTGATAAGAACGAGATCAGCATTATCGATACCACCGATCATTTTGATCAGGTGCGTGCATCGGGTGGTATGGTGCAGCCGGAAGATGTGATGCTGTTGCGTGTGGCGCAAAACGACGAACTGCAAGCGCAAATTATGCAAGATTTTGGCGCGAAGTTTCACAAACTCTCGCCAATGAAACGGGTAGAAGCCATGCAGGCGTTACCGAAACTTTACCAGGCATGTATGCGCGATGCGGCGCGCCTCAATAGTGGCCGCGTGACTTCGCAGGCGCTGGCGGTGGAGCCACCACCGGCGATGAATCACCGTCAGGCGGTGCTTGCGCAGCGTGCTGCCGCTGCTGCACCAAAACAAAAAGGCGCATAATAAAACATTTCGAGCGTTGTAGGACTTAAGTCCCCGCGTCATTGCGAGGAGCGAAAGCGACGCGGCAATCCAGTCTGGATTGCTTCGCTAACGCTCGCAATGACTCTTTCATCTAAACACATCAACGAGGGCAGTATGGGATTTGTGGAAACACAATTCCCGACGGACATTAGCTATGGCTCGTCGGGCGGACCGAATTATGCGACGGATATTATCGTCAGTCAGAGTGGGCACGAACAGCGCAACATCAACTGGAACCAAGCGCGTGCGCGCTATAATGTAGCGCACGGTGTGCGCAGCAAAGCACAGCTTGAGACACTGATTGCGTTCTTCCGTGCGCGCAAAGGCAGAGCGTACGGCTTTCGTTTCAAGGACTGGACCGATTACAGTGTGAGCGCGCAGTTGATTGGCACGGGCAGTGGGAGCAACTTCCATTTCCCGCTGATTAAAACCTACCAGAGCCACACGGTGACGGAAACCAGACGCATCAACAAGCCGGTGCAGGGCACGGTGAAAATTTATGTAAACGGTGTATTACAAACCAGCGGCATCTCGATCGATTATGCGAGTGGGTTGGTGACGTTTGTGACGGCTCCGGCAAGTGGAGCGCTGGTGACCGCGGATTTTGAGTTCGACGTGCCGGTGCGTTTTGATACGGACCGGTTATCCGCAACGCTGGAAGCCTACGGCGTGCAAAGCTGGCAGGATATTCCGCTGGTGGAAGTGCGGGTGTAAGATGCTGAACATTTCAACAGCCCTGAAAGATGCGCTGGGAGCAGAAGTCACCACGCTTGCCATGTGCTGGAAGCTCACCCGTAAAGATTCAGTGGTGTTGGGCTTTACCGAGTATGACCAGAATTTAGTTATCGACGGATTGACCTGCAAAGCCGCCGCCGGCGTGAGTGCGACGGCGATTACTTCCAGCCTCGGGGTGAAGGTGGGTAATCTGGAAATTGAGGGCATGCTCAGCGATGAGGCGATTGCCGAGGCGGATATTCTCGCAGGATTATACGACGACGCGCAGATCGATGTGTGGCTGGTAGATTATACCAATTTAGCACTCGGCAAGCTGCACTTAAAAACCGGATGGCTAGGGCAGATTCGCATTGAAAACGGTGTATTTGTTGCCGAAGTGCGCGGGCTCTCAGCAGCACTGCAACGTACGCTGGGCGAGGTCTATACGCCGCATTGCCGCGCGCGGTTTGGCGATGCGCGCTGTCAGTTTTCACTCAGCAGTGTGACGCATAGCGGCACGTTTACGGCGATAGAAAATTCCCTGATACTGAAAGACAGCGCCCGCACGCAAAGCTCGGGATATTTTGACTACGGCACTCTGCGTATGACCAGCGGTGCGAATAACGGGCAGCTACGCGAAATTAGCGCCTATGAGGTGGGAAAATTCACGCTGCGCGAACCGTTCGGATTTGCCGTAGCACTCGGCGATAGTTACGTTGCCATCGCCGGATGCGATAAGCGGTTTGAAACCTGCGCCAGCCGCTTTGCCAATGCGCTGAACTTTCGCGGTGAGCCGCACGTTCCGGGCACAGACCGCATCTTCACCACTGCCAGCACGCGCTAAGATGAGCCTGCAGCAAGACGTACTCCGCGTAGCACGCAGCTGGCTTGGCGTGCCGTTTGCGCATCAGGGTCGTAGCCGCGCAGGTGTGGATTGCCTGGGGCTTCTGGTGATGGTGGCAAAGGATCTGAATCTGAGTTTTCATGGCGAAAACGCTACGCAGGTGGACGAGCTTCATTACAGCCACCGCCCCGATGTGATGCGACTTGAAGCAGGCCTGCGTCGCTACTTGCTGCCGGTAAAGTGCGAGGATATGGCGCTGGCTGATATTCTGCTGATGCGCATTGACGGCGCGCCCCAGCATTTAGGCATCATTAGCGATTATGCAGATGGCACATGTTTTGGCCTGATTCACGCTTACGCGCCTGCGCGCAAAGTGGTGGAGCATCATTTAGCCGAGTATTGGCAGGCCGAAATTGCGCAGGTGTTTCGACTTCCACTTTGGATGAAATCATAGGAATTATATGGCATCGATACTTCTTGGAACTCTCGCTTCCGCGGTGGGTAGCACGGTTGCATCTCCGCTGGGTGGATTTATCACCTCGCAGCTGACCCAAATGGCCGGATCGGCGATTACGGGTGCAATCATGGGCAAGCCCGCCAAGCGCCATTCCGAAGGCGCACGGCTGGAAGAACTGGCGGTGCAGACATCGACCTACGGCCGAGCGATTGCGAGTTTTTTCGGCACCGTAAGGCTGGCGGGTAACGTGATCTGGTCGCTGCCGATAAAGGAAGTGGCGACCACTAGTTCTGTCAGAAGTGGCGGCAAGGGCGGCGGCAGAAGACAAAGCGTGAGCCAGACCACCTACAGCTATTTTGTGACGTTGGCGATTGCTATCGGCGAAGGGCCGATCACGAGGCTTGAGCGCGTATGGGCGGATGCAAAACTACTTGATTTAAGTCAGGGCACGTACCGCATCTACCATGGCCACGAAGATCAGATGCCCGATAGTTTGATCGAGAGTATTGAGGGCGTTGGCAGAACACCCGCCTACCGTGGCCTGAGCTATGTGGTGATTGAAGATTTTCCACTGGCTGCGTTTGGTAACCGTATTCCCAACTTCAGTTTTGAAGTCACGCGCGATGCCGTGCTGCGTGTGCCAGAGAGAATAACGCTGGAAGAGCAAATTAAAAGCATCGTGCTGCTGCCCGGATCGGGTGAGTATGTGTACGACACCGTCATCGCGCAAAAGAGCGATGGTCAGATGGTCGGCAGTGAGTGGGCGGCACAAGGCTACCGCCGTATTCTCAATGCAAATACCAGTGCGGGTAAAGCGGATGTGCTGGTCGCGATCTTGCAGATGCTGGATGCACTGCCAAATCTTGAGTGGGTATCGGTGGTGGTGAACTGGTTCGGTACCAGCATGGATTTACCCAGCTGCGAGGTCATGCCGTGCGTTGAATATCAAACCGCGACGTTGGTTAGTCCGCATCCGTGGGCTGTGGCGGGATATAGCCGTAGCACCGCGCGGCTGATTGGCTATGAATCAGGCCGGCCACGCTACGGTGGCACGCCGGACGATGGCAGTTTGGTAAGGCTGTGCGATCATTTACGCGCACGCGGACTCAAAGTGATGTTTCTGCCGCTAATGCTGATGGATGTGGCTGGGAAACCCTGGCGCGGCGAGCTCACGGGGGCGCCATCTGACATCGCCAATTTCTTCACCAAAACGAATGGCTATAACCGTTATATTCTCCACTACGCCCATTTGCTCTACGGTAAGGTGGATGCGTTTGCGATTGGTTCAGAAATGAAAGCACTCAACGCAGTGACTTCCGGTGCTGGAGTATTTCCGGCGGTAAGCCAGTTTGTGAATCTTGCAGCGAGTGTGAAAACTATTTTAGGCACAAGCGTCAAAGTGACCTATGCGGCAGACTGGTCGGAATATCATACCACTACGGGCGGCTGGTATCACATGGATCCACTCTGGGCGTCTTCGAATATTGATGTGATCGGGATTGATGCGTATTTCCCGCTGACGGACGAGCCGCAACCATCGATCACTCGCGAAAAAATTGTAGATGGCTGGACGTCTGGCGAAGGCTATGACTGGTTTTACAGCGATGTCGCACGGACGGTAAAAACCCCGCTTGCTGCGCCGTATGCATGGAAGAATCTGGCCTGGTGGTGGAATAATACGCATACCAATCCGGGTGGCGCGACCACGGCATGGACTCCCGCATCTAAGCCGATCTGGTTTACTGAAATTGGCTATGCAAGCGTGGATGGCACGACCAACGAGCCGAATGTCTTTATTGATCCCACCTCGACGCTGAGTGATTATCCGCGCTTTTCGCGGCGCAGAGTGGATGTCGCGGCGCAGCGTATCGCGCTGCAGGCGGCGTTTGAGCAGTGGGGAACTTCCTCGATGATTGAGGAGCTTTTCATCTGGGGATGGGACGCGCGCCCCTATCCGGCATGGCCGGATTTACGCAGCGTCTGGGCGGACGGTGGTAACTGGAAAACTGGGCACTGGATTCAGGGCAAAATCGGACGTACCCAGCTGGCGGCGATTGTGGAGCATATACTTCTTGCTATCGGGATTTTACCGGCGCAGCTTGATGTCTCGCAGTTAACTACGCAGGTAGACGGCGTAGTGATGAATCAGCGCGTGACCGCGCGTGCGTTTATCGAACAGCTGCAAACGGCCTATGCGTTTGATCTGCGTGAATCGGAAGGCCGCATCATCGCCACTACGCGTGACCGCGAATCGCTCTTAAGCATCAGTGAGCAAGCGCTCATCCCGCAGCAGGAAGAAGATCGCAGCGTGATGGTGCGTTATCAGCGCGAGGAAGAGCGGATGCTGCCTGCGCGGTTGGAAGTGCGCTATCTCGACCGCTTTGCTGATTACGGCACCAGCGTACAGGCCGCCGTGCGCGCGCAGGTGCAGGTGGTGGATACGGAAATGTTTTCCTCGTCACTCGTCATGAGCGAGAGCAGCGCACAGCTTTTAGCGCAGCGATTATTGATGGAGCGCTGGCTGGGACGCGAACTGTGGCAGTTCGATCTACCGATGGCGTATAGCTATTTGGAGGCCGGAGATATTATTACGCTGACCACGCCGGGATACAGCGTGCCGCTGATGATTACGCGCCTGCAGCTGGGTAAGCCTGGCATGCTAAAGCTGGAAGGCGTACTGCATCAGCGCGCGATTTACGATATGTATGTCGCGCCGAAAGAGCAAGAAGCCGTTGAGCCGAATGTTCTGCAGCCCACCTTCCTGCATGTGCTAGATATGCCCGCCTTGCCGCTGGATGGCATCAGCGATCATGGTTTGCGCTTTGCGCTGATTCCAAGCTCGGCCAACTGGCCGGGTGCGGTGGTGCTGCGCGGGCTCACCGGCAGCGATACCAGTATTGCTTTCAGCCATAACGGTGCAGCGATTACCGGCACCACGCTTGCAGCGTTACCGGAAGGCATTTATGGCAACGTGATTGACGAAGTTTCAACGGTGGAAATCAATCTCGATGCGGATGCGCAGCTAAGTAACATTACCGAGGAGCAGCTGCTTGCAGGTGCCAATGCCGCCATGATTGGCGATGAGATGGTACAGTTTACCAATGTTACGGTGCTTTCGCCAGGTCGTGTACGCATTAGCCGTCTGCTACGTGGTCGCATGGGAACTGAGTGGGCGCAGAGCAGCCACAGCGCATCGGAGCGTTTTGTGCTGATCAATGATGCGCTTTATGCGCATGCGCTGACTAACGGCGATATTGGTCGCACCATCCGCTGGCTTTGTGTCACTTCAGGGCTTACTGAGCTTGAGGCAACTGAACGCAGTGCGCTTTACCTTGGCCGCGCGCTGATGCCTTACGCGCCGGTACATCTGCGTGCTGAGAAGAATGCGGCAGCGGGTATTGAGATCAGCTGGATTCGCCGTAGCCGGATTGAAGGTGATCTGCGCGATCTGGTCGATGTAGCGCTCAATGAAAGCAGTGAACGTTACGCGCTTGAAATCTGGCAGGGCGTAACCCTACTGCGCACGGTGGAGCTGACTACACCGTATTTTACCTACACTCAGGCGATGCAACTGGCTGATACCGGCGCGGCGATCACCAGCTTTACCCTTAAATTATGGCAGATTTCTGCGCTGGTGGGCAGGGGGTATGAGACAAGCGCAAGTTTTACCTTCAGCTGGTAACGAATTATTAACGCTTGTGGGGTAGAGTGACCTTATGAGCACGTATTCTTCGACCCCAAATCATCAGTACAAACTTGGCCTCCACGCGCTGGATGCTGGCACGGCACACTGGCTGGATTCCGCTACCATGTCCGTCGATCATCCCTACCACGTGGGTGAGGATAGTTTAGACGGCCTGACGCACGATGTGGTGCAGGCGGTGCAGCACCATCTGATTTCCCAGGTGGAGCAATATTACGTTGATAGTTTGAAACAGTTATTTGAAGCGGGTGAAATTACGTTTGTGGGCTTGTTAATTCGCCTCAACAATCTTTATCCGCAAGAAATGTCGGCACTCTCGGTGGAACTGCGCGCGCGTATTCAAGCGATGCTCAGATCCCCGCAATAACGCGTCTCTCCTAACGCTGCTCGGCAAGCAGCCTGGCTTTGGCCTTAGTAAATTCCTCCTCGCTCAGCGTGCCGCTGGCACGCAAATGTGCGAGGCGTTCGAGCTTATCCAGTAGATCGTCTTTTAACGTGGGCTGCGTTGCGGTGTGCGTGATCGCGCTATCCTTCGCCTGCTGGGCGTTGCGCATGAGATCATGCACCATGTGACGCTTATACTGATCCACCGCCTGCTGCACGGTTTTGACAAACGGCGCAATCGAGCGGCGTAGTACGAGGGAAATCGCGATCGACGATGCCCCGTCCCACATGCGAATCACGCCAAAAAATAGCCCGTAGGAAGAATCAATCGACTGGATCCTGTCGAGATTCATTTGCACTTGGCGCAATCCCCAGAACATGCCGCGATCAAGAAACAGCACGCGGTGATTGGTGCACACGCATAGCCAGGTCGTCTTCTGCATAAAACCGGAAGTGATGGCAAGAATGGTCTCATCTTCACCGATAATTTCCGGCAGATAGCGAATTTCTTTGCTGGTGTAGAACGTATAGCGATCCGGCAGTGCGTCGATTTGTTTTTGAATCTGTTCAAGGCTTGGCATGGCCTGACACTAAACCAACACTGCGTATTTTCAAACATCCATTTTACATTCAACTCATGAGGATTTTATGGCCACCACGCCGCATCTTGCGCTTAGCCTGCTTGCGCCCTCGCAGGCACAAAAAGAAGTTACCGTGAATGAGGCGCTGTTTCGCCTCGACGCAATCCTAAATAGCGGCGCGATCTCGCGCGGCACGAACGCGCCGCCTTCTTCCCCGCAGGAGGGAGATCTGTATATTATCGGCAGTGCGCCCACCGGATTATGGGCAGGCAAAGCCCAGCAGATTGCGTATTTCCAGCAGATCTGGCGCTTTATCATGCCGAATGCCGGTATGATGCTGTGGGTCATCGCCGATAATCAGCATGTCGTGTATAACGGAACAAGCTGGAATATCGTGCTCACCGGTGCGACCAGTTGGACGACCGTGAACGAGCAAACCGTCACTGCCGGTACGGCGGTAGATGTGACTAGTTTGGGCGGGTTTGACGCGGTGCGTATCAGTGCATCGCTCAGTGTTTCTACCGCTGCTGCGCTGCAAATCCGCACCTCAAACGATAATGGGACGACGTTTTACAGCGCGGCTTCCGATTACATCTGGGGGCATGCAGGTACGTCGGGCAATGAACATTCGCTGGCGGCAAGCGCCATGCGCATCGGCACCGATAGCGTAAGCACGAATCGTAAAATCGCGGTGGAAATGACCCAGTTGGCGGATGCGAATTTGCCTACCATCGCTCGCTATCACGTGCTGCATGAGGGCACGTTTCAGCTTTACCAGGGCATGGCGTACCGCGCGGCCAACGTGGCCGAAAATGCGATCCGCTTTTTCACCAGCGCCGGCACCATGACTGGCCGCATCAAAGTTGAGGCGATGTGATGCCAGAGCTTTTTGCCAACGAAGCTTCGCTTAAAAAAATCGTGCGCGAAAGCGTGCACGAAACCTTAGCGAGCCTTGGTTTCACGCCGGATGAGCCGCACGCCATGCAGGCCGATATGCTCTATGTGCGTAAAGCGCGTGAAGGCAGCGACGAGCTGATGCGCATTATCAAACGCTCGACACTGATGATCGCGTTTTCCGGCATGATGTACGGCCTGTTTGAAGGCGTGAAACATTATGTGAGGACGTTATGATTGCACTTTTTTCAGCGCTTTTAGGGTTTTTCTCCAGCGCGTTTCCCGAATTTATCAAACTCTACCGCGAGAAAAAAGACCGCGTACACGAGATCACGCTGCTGCATCTGCAAATGGAATATGACCGCCAGAAACTGCGCGATGCACGCGAGGCGCAGCATCTCGAATATGCGCATAAAATTGAAGCCATCGAGCTGGAGCGTGACATGCAGGAAAGCCGCGACCTCAACGCCCGCCCGGATGGCAGCGGTGAGCGCCGTAGTGGCCTGATATGGGTGGATGCGCTCTCCGGCAGTGTGCGACCGATGATGACCTATCTGTTCTTCTTCATGTATGCGTGGGTCAAGATCGCGCATTATCACTTGCTGATGAATCCGACGCTGCCCTGGCAACAGGCGCTTAATCATCCGCAGGCGATGGTTGCATTATGGACCGAGGATGACATGGCCGTCTTCACCGCCATCATCGCTTTTTGGTTCGGCAGCCGGATGTTTCGAAAATCACGAATGATGTAGTTATTGTCACTGCGAGGAGCGTTAGCGACGCGGCAGTCCATAAAAGGCTGGATTGCTTCGCTGACGCTCGCAATGACGACTGCGCCTACAAAGGATATCCTATGCGCACTTCCGCACGCGGGCTGAAACTGATTATGCGTTTTGAAGGTTTTTCTGCGACGCCTTATCTATGTCCGGCAGGCATCCCAACCATTGGTTATGGTCATGTGCTTGAGCATCTGCAGCATCCTGTGATCAGTAGAAATGATGCAAAGCAATTATTAGCCCAAGATGCCCGCGTCGCCGAGCGTGCCGTAACCCGGTTGATTCGTTATCCGCTTGCGCAACATCAGTTTGATGCGCTGGTGTCATTCACCTTTAATGTTGGCTCTGGCGCGCTGCAACGTTCGAGTTTGCGCGCGATGATCAATCGTGGCGAGGTGACAGAAGCCGCCGATCAATTCCTACGCTGGGTTTATGGTGGCGGTAAAAAGCTACCCGGGCTGGTGAAACGCCGCACAGCCGAAAGAGCGTTGTTTCTGGAGCAGGGTTGAAGGTGTCGTCATCGCCTGAATTTTCCGTAGGGAAATTCTAGGGCGATCCATTTTTTAGGATGCTAGACTGCCCTAGAATGGCTTAAAGCCATTCAGGCAGTGACGAAACGGCGTGGTAAAGGCTTTCGGAAAGGCTGTCTGTACGGGGCACCCTCATTGCTGCGAGGTGAAGCCGACCTGTCGCCCGTAGCCTTGGCGAAGGGGGAAGCAATCCATTGGAAGTCCCCACATTCTCACAATTTTTGTTCTATCGCTGGACTGCTTCGAAAACGCTGTTTTCTCGCAGTGACGGGAACTATACTTATTCCAATAAAAAAACACATTTTGTCATTCCTGCGAAAGCAGGAATCCAGTGAACTGACTATAAAAACCTTAAAAACCAGGCATTTGCATCGTTTTTCCTGACATTCCCATGCTTTTTTGCATTCTCTCCCTCGAAACTTTTTTCTTCCCCCTCAAAATCTTCATGAAACTGTCACACTTCTTTAAGAATTGCTGTGGTATGTTCGGATCATAGATTGAATTTTTAGGAGACGTTTATGACCGATACACCAGCACCAGGAGCACCTTCAGCACCGGTAGCCGCCGTTAGTGAAGTTGATGCTTCTTTAGCCAAGGCGCATCCGGAAGTATTCGGCCATACGACTGGGATCCGTATTGAGCATGAAACTGCCAAGAAAGCCGCCGAAGGCTATGAAGCGGCGATAAAGACGTTGGCTGAAGATCCTTCGGTTTCGGGTCATCTGACGAAGTTGAAAGATGCACATACTGCCCTTGCAGGCATGGAAGAAACCGTTGACGGTGTAACCAAAATGAAGGCCGGTGTGGTAGAAGCTGAATATAAGGCCGCACAAGATGCGCTGAAAAATGCCCGCACTGCAGTGGATACTGCGCTCAAAGCAGAAGGCGCATCGGAAGCCGTTAAGAAATTTGGTGAAGCGCAACGCAGTGTAAAAGGCTTCAGCGGTATGTTTGGTGAAGTGAAAACCAAAGGAACGTTTGCTGCCATTAAAAGTAATTTTACCCCCAGCGCCAAAAATAACGGCTGGGGCAAGGTTGCGATGCGTGGAGCTTCTTCGGCAGCAGGTGGTGTAATGCTTCTTGATGCCTTCCGTGCTAAAACCGCTGAAGGTGAAGATCGCAGCTGGGCCGCACGTATTGCAGAGGGCGCTGCTGGTGCAGGTTTATTTGCGGGTGGTTTGGTACTTAGCAAAGCCCGCTAACTGACTGGATGAATATTTAGAGTGGCGTTTTTGGTGCTCAGCGAAGTCAGCTGGGTAGCTGAAAGCGCCACTTTCATTTCGTGTTGGCCATTTTTCAAGATTTTACTGGAAAACACTTCGGCGTTGGCGCGCAGCCAGGCATAGGTTTTACCATCTTCCGGCGGCAGCGTAATGCGGTAAGTCTGCGGCGCCTCTGCTTGTAGCGCTTCGTCTATTTTCTTCAGCAGTGTATCGATGCCTTCGCCGGTCAGAGCGGAGAGGGGGATGGCGTTTTTAGTGTCACCCTCACCCCGCAAACGATCCGCGGGGATCGTTTGCGCCTCTCCCTCAATGAGGGAGAGGGAGGAACCCGCGCCAGCGGGAGGGTGAGGGTGCCTATTTTCTTCCACCACATCCATCTTATTCATCACCTCGATCATCGGCACGGTGACGCCATTTTTTCCAAATAAATTTTTCATCACCCCCATCACGTCCGCTTTTTGTTCGTCGCAGGCGGGGGTGGATGCATCGCGCACATGCACGATGACGTCGGCCTCAAGCACCTCTTCCAGCGTGGCGCGAAACGCGGCGATCAGCTCGGTGGGCAAATCGGCAATGAAGCCCACCGTATCGGCGAGCATCACCTTCGTACCGGATGGTAGTTTCAGCGCGCGTAGTGTGGGATCGAGCGTCGCAAACAGCATGTCTTTGGCCATGACCGAAGCGCCGGTGAGGCGGTTAAACAGGGTCGATTTTCCGGCATTGGTATAGCCGACAAGGGCGACGACCGGAAACGGTGCGGCCTTTCTGCGTTTGCGGTGCAAGCCGCGCGTGCGCACGGCACTGGCCAGCTGCCGCTTGATTTTATCGATCCGCTCGCCAATGAGGCGGCGGTCAATTTCAATCTGCGATTCGCCGGGGCCACCCATGAACCCGAAGCCGCCGCGCTGACGCTCCAGGTGCGCCCATGAGCGCACGAGGCGCGATTTCTGGTAGGTGAGGGAGGCGAGTTCCACCTGCAATTTCCCCTCCGCCGTGCGGGCGCGGGCACCGAAAATTTCCAAAATCAGCGCGGTGCGATCAATCACTTTGCATCCAAGCATTTTTTCCAGATTGCGTTGTTGCAGCGGGCTGAGCTTGCAGTCCATCACGGTGAGCACGATCGCGCGCGCGGCCACAATTTCCGCGAGTTCTTCGATTTTGCCTTTGCCAATAAAACTTGCCGGCGAAATTTCGCGCACGCGCACAATGTGCGCCTCGCGCACCCGCAGTGCAATCGCCTCGCACAGGCCTTTGGCCTCTGTAAGCCGCGCCTCTAGCGCTTCTTGCGTCTGCTGCCGATCATGCAAACAGGCATGCACCACCAACGTCTGGGTGGTTGTGCGCGAGTCCTCAGGCAAAATTTGCTTGGGCAAGGTTAACTTTGGGGCGCTTCAGCCGCGGGGGCAGCATCGTCCTCGTCGCCTTTATACAGGCTGATGGATTGTGCCGGTACAATCGTGGCAATCGCGTGTTTGTAGACCAGCTGCACTTGCGGCGAGCGGCGCAGTACCACGCAAAAATTATCAAACCCACTAATATTACCCTGCAGTTTGACGCCGCTGGTTAAAAAGATGGTAACGGGAACTTTTTCCTTACGCAGGGTATTTAAGAAAACATCTTGAATATTCTGGGATTTTTCGCTTGCCATGATCGCCTCTTTGGTGCGGTTGGGGTGTTGGTTTTATGATTTGGTTTTGACCCTAAATCACCTCCCTCATAACAAGCACGGGCGAAAAAGCAAATGTTTCAATCAGGGGGGATGCAAAAAATGCCGCCTGCTCAATCCCCTAGCGTTTTTCAGTTAACTTAAGTTAAATTTCTCTAAAATGTAATATACATTTGTTAACGTATGTGTTAATGTTTGTTTAGATGTTGATGAATGCGGTGCTTGCACCGCGATCTTAAAGTTTCTTCTGTGCGAGGAGAAAGCTTGGGGTGGGGAGAAATCCCCACCTCTTTTTTTTGTCTTACAGATTCTGATTGCTTTCTTTTTACTGACGATGGCGATATGACGCCGTCATCGCGAGGCCGAAGGCCGTGGCGATCCAGAAAGGCTGGATTGCTTCGCTACGCTCGCAATGACGCAAACGAAATAACGAGGATACATGCTGATTTCGCAAAAAGTAGTGATTGGAAAAGAAGAATGGTGCGCGTTGCCAGATTTGGACATGGCAGCGATCAACGCGCGCATTGATTCAGGGGCGCGTACCTCCGCGCTGCATGCGGAGAACATTCACTGCTACAGCTCGCGCGGGCAGCGCATGGTGCGCTTTGATATTTACCCGCTACAAAAAGATCGTAGTGTGGTGGTGCATTGCCGCGCGCCACTGGTGGATGAGCGCGATGTGAAATCCTCCAGCGGCCACACCGAGCGCAGGCCGGTGATTGCCACCACTCTCAAACTCGGCGGCGTAGCGCAGGTGATTCAGCTGACCCTGACCAACCGCGATTCGATGGGCTACCGCATGCTGCTCGGCCGCGAGGCGATGCAGGGGCGTTTTTTAATTGATCCGGAAAAATCGTTTCTGCAGGGCAAAGTTTCAGACGTACAGGCGCGTAAAATTTACCGCGGCCAGGTGGCCTCAGAGGGCGGTCTGCGGATTGCGGTGTTGGCCAGCAACCCTGAGCTTTATTCCAACATGCGCCTGATCGAGGCGGGTCGCCAGCGCGGTCACGAGATGCGCTTTATCGATATTCAGCAGTGCTACATGAATATCAGCGCGGAAGAGCCGGAAATTCATTATCGCGGCGGCGAGATTTTAGCGCCGTTTGATGCGGTGATTCCGCGCATTCGCCCGGCGATGACGTTTTATGGCTGCGCGGTACTGCGCCAATTTGAAATGAGCGGCGCCTATTGTCAAAACGGCGCGCTGGGTATTGCCCGCTCGCGCGATAAATTGCGTTCGCTGCAAATGCTGGCGCATAAAGCCATCCCGATGCCGGTGACGTCGTTTGCGCATTCGCCGCAGGAAACTTCTGAGCTGATTAAAATGGTCGGCGGTGCGCCGCTGGTGGTGAAGTTGCTGCAAGGCACGCAAGGAGTGGGCGTGGTGCTGGCGGAAACCAATAAAGCCGCTGAATCGCTGATTAACGCCTTCAAAGCGGTGAAGGCGGAAATTTTAGTGCAGGAATTTGTAAAAGAAGCCGAAGGCCGCGACATTCGCTGTTTTGTGGTGGGCGATAAGGTCATCGCCTCGATGCAGCGCAGCGCGCCGAAAGGTGATTTTCGTGCCAACATTCACCGTGGCGGCAGTGCGATGGAAATTAAAATCACTGCCGAAGAACGCAAACTCGCCATTCAGGCATCGAAAATTATGGGGCTGAAAGTCTCCGGGGTGGATCTGATCCGCTCCGCCACCGGCCCCAAAGTGCTCGAGATTAACTCTTCCCCCGGACTCGAAGGCATTGAAGGCGCCACCGGCCTCGATATTGCCGGCGCGATGATGGAGGCGATTGAAAAATCAGTGCGCACTAGGAAGAATAAAAAACTCTCGGCGTAACGTTCCCGCGTTGACTTGCTTCCGCTGCGCGCTATGCTGCCGCCGGCAATAACAGCTATAAGGAGGCAAGCCATGCGTTTGATAACAGCATTTACGACTGTAATTTTACTATCTGCCAGCTCCGTTTTCGCACAGAGCGCGGAAGATTCCGCTTACGACAAAGATGGTGGATCGGTGATCGATTCACGCGGTAATTGTGTGCGCACCAAATGGATGGGCGAGAATGATCCTTGTGCGGCCGATGCTCCGGCACCGGTGGCGCAGCCTGCGCCAACCCCTGCGCCTGTTCCTGCAGCACTGCCGGAAGTTTCGCTTGAGCAACGCACCATCTATTTCGATTTTGATAGCGCCGCGCTGAATACAGAAGCCACCCAAAAGCTCGATGAGCTGATCGCGATTGTTGGTGCCTCCAAGGCCGTTGATAGCCTGACGGTGCATGGCTACACCGATCAACTGGGTGATGATGGGTACAACGCAGCGCTGGCGAATCGCCGTGTGGCTGCGGTGCGTGCCTACCTCGATAGCCACTCCAAGCTCGATACCAGCAAGGGTGAACTGCGCGGCATCGGCAAATCCGCAGCGACCGAAGGTTGCGATGGCAAAGCGCGCAGCGAGCGCATTGCTTGCATGGCGCAAGAACGCCGTGCCGAGATCGAGATCAAAGCACAAAAATAACCGTGCGCGATACGAATGAAGGGGAAGGGGGGCCTATGCTCCCCTTTTCCTTTTTTGGCGCGCTAAATTCTGCTATACTCGTTCCAATTAAGAATCACACATTTTGTCATTCCTGCGAAAGCAGGAATCCAGATCTTTAAGAAGTAGATGCCAGCTTTCGCTGGCATGACAAATTGTAACATTATTTATTGAAACGAGTATAAACTGTTCCTATGTTCTTTTCTCGCCGCCGCCGCCGTGCTTCTGGCTTAAGCCTCACCTCGCTGATCGTGATTGGCGGCGTACTCTATGCCACCGGTGCCGGTGGCTGGCTAACCGAGCGCATCAGCCATTTGCCTGCGGCATGTTTTCAGGCCATGCCGGGTAATGCCTCGGTCTGCCAGATGGTGGATAGAGCCTCACAGGTCACCGTCAATCTCGCGACGCGCTCGGGCGCGATGCTAGATGGTATTACTGGTCGCGTCAGCGGCCTTCAGCGCGCGGGCATGCCGCATGTTACGATGAACTCTGCTACTGGCGGCATGCCGGGACTTAACCTTCAAGGGGGAAGCTTTTCCGCCCTTCAGTTGCCGCAATTTTCGCTGAACCATATGCAGTCAGATTCCGTCAAACAGGTGCTGGCGATGTATCTGCGCGCGGCGCAATTTGGCAGCCCGCAATCGGTCAATTTTTCGCCCGAGCGTGCGCTAGGTCTGCATCAGCAAGGGGCGAGCATGGGGGCATTCGGTCTGGGCTCGCAGTTGGCGCTGGGTAACGCTTACGCGCAAGGCGTTGGCACCGCTGCTAACCCTGCGCAGGCGAAGCAGTACTATCAGCAGGCGCTGGATTCGCTCAATCAGCTAGAGGGCATGAGCAATGCCGATGCGCACCATTATCTGCAAAGTTTCGGCAGCTCTCCCGATGCCATGCGCGCAGCACTTGAAATGCAAATTCAAGCACTCAGTCGTTAAGCGCTAGGCCGCGTCGGCCTGGGGCGCGAGGGTGACTTCCACCTGTAAATGCTCTGCCGCCTCAGGTGATAATTTCTGCACATTGCCGGCGGCTTTGATATCTTCCAGCGCGCTGATGGCTACCGCATCCAGTTCGCCTGGCCACATCAGCTTCACCAGCTCTACCGGATATTTGATCGACACTTTGGCATCCGATTTGGCTTTGCGAATTTCCTCCAGCACCGTAAGTGCGTGTGCGCCAGCTGCAAGCGATGCTTCATCGCGGCGGTAAGTCGCAGCCACTGGCCACATGCCGCAGGCATGCAGCGATCCAGCCTGCGCAAAATCATCGATGAAAATATGGCTGTAGAGTTCCTCCGTCACATGCGCGACGATGGGGGCATAGAGTTTCAAAATGCCTTGCAGGCAGAAATACAGCGCATGCACCGCCGATTGCTGGCGGGTAGTGGGGAAGCTGCTATCTTCGTTGTACACGCGCTTTTTAATCAGCTCGAGATAGTTATCGCAGAAATCGGACCAGAAAAACTGGTTGGTCGCGTCCAGCGCGTCGGCATATTCATACGCCGCAAACGCCTGCGTCGCGCGCGCCACGGTGTCGTGCAGGCGCGAAATAATCCAGCGATCGAGCGTTTCGGTAATGGCGTGCATGTCGGGCGTGCGGTCAAGTTTTTCTAAATGAATCGCCGCAAACTGGGTGGCGTTCCACAGTTTGCCCACCAGCTTTTTGCCGATTTTGAGAAGATCAGGCGAAAACGCCGTATCCTGTCCAAGCCGCGACGTCGCCGCCCAGTAGCGCACGGCATCCGTCCCTTTTTCTTCAATCAGCGCCACGGGCGTGACGACATTGCCTTTCGACTTGCTCATTTTGGTTTTGTCTTCTGCTAAGCACCAGCCGGAAATCATCAGGTTTTTCCACGGCACCGAGTCGTTGTGAATATGCGCCTTAACGATGGTGTAAAACGCCCAGGTGCGGATGATTTCATGCGCTTGTGGCCGCAGATCGGCGGGGAAGAGGGCATGGAATCGTGAGTGGTTATTTTTACTGTCATTCTGAGGCGAAGCCGAAGAATCTCCCAGGAGATCCTTCGCGTTGCTCAGGATGACATCTTGATTAATCGCCCCCGCGCTTAGCTGTGGCGAGATGGAACTCGTCGCCCATGTGTCCATCACGTCGAGGTCGGGAAATGCTTGCACAAAATCGTCTTTTCTAAACCAAATTTCTTTTCCGTCAGGCGACATTATATCTTCATTGGCGCGTCCGATTGTTGAATCAAATAGTGGTGAGACTGTTATCTCACTATACATATTCGATTTTAGAAACACTAAGTCTTCTTCTGTCGCTTTTCTAAAGCCATAGGGAAGTTTGCCTATAGGATTTACAGGCAAGTCTTGAGGCCTAGCGTAGAATGTGTGTCGTTTAGGAGAGCAATTCGTATCGATAGTATTAATCTTTCCAATTCTACCATCGGTATGTCTAAAGGTTTGTCTGGTATCTTCACGAGGTGTTAATTTTTCAATATACCACACCGGAAAGGGCACGCCGAAATA
>JALHRI010000013.1 GCA_022841525.1 Alphaproteobacteria bacterium
AAGGCCAGTGATTACGGTGACTTGTTCAAGCAACCCTATTAGTCTAACATAACAAAACCACTTCTAGTGGTCCAAGCGAAGCGTTACAAACCTCCACCTCTGGTGGAGGTTATGACTTTATAGGCTTTTAACTTGGTTTTTTCTCTCAGCTGTCACCCCGTCGCATGACGGGGTCTGCGCCTTGTTATATTTCAGGCGCGGAAGCCGTGATAAACACGGCATGACAATTTCAACGCAGTGAGCAATATGGTGAAAATTCATCAGCGGGGAAGGCAATTTTGCACAAGGCGAATGTTAAGGGCAATTTACTTGCCAACATCGGGCGAGTTGGTTAGGCATGGCGTGTTTGCTGTTTTATTACCTTCACCCTAACCGCATGAAGCTCGTAATGATGACTCTTCGCTCGCTCATTTTATTTTTCTTTCTGGCGCTTGGCGCTGCCGCGCTAACGCCTGCTTCTGAGGCTTTGGCCGATAATCATGAGGCAAAGCCTGCTGCTGAAGCCGCCCCCCCAGCGCCCGAAGCCTCAGTAGCACCTGCTGAACCCGAAGTGCCAGCCCTTTCTCCGGAAGCTGCAGAAGAGGCAGTAGCCAAGGTAACGACGTTTGATGCCGGTAAAGTCATCGGCAATGCCAAGCCCTGGCAGCTGGGCTTTCAGGAAGCCGCCAGTCCGGTGATGGAGCGTTTTCACTGGTTCCATAATTACCTGCTCTATATTATTACCGCAATCAGCGTGTTCGTGCTGGCGCTGATTGTCTATATCTGCGTGCGGTTTTCCGAAAAGCGTAACCCCAAGGCGCAGCAATTTTCGCACAACTCGACGATTGAAATTATCTGGACGGTGATCCCGATCATCATTCTGGTGGCGATTGCGATCCCTTCGGTGCGCACCCATTTTCAGTATTCGGATAATGAAACCATCATCGCCAATCCTGACTTAACGCTGAAAGTCACCGGCAATCAGTGGTACTGGAGTTATGAGTACCCCGATTTTGGCATCAGCTTTGATAGCAACATGAAAAAAGACGACGAGTTACTGGAAGGCGAGCCGCGTTTGCTCGCGGTTGATAATCCCATCGTCGTGCCGGTCAATAAAGTGGTGCGCGTACAGGTCACCAGCGCGGATGTGATTCACGCCTTCGCAATGCCGGCCTTTGGCGTCAAGCAAGATACGGTGCCCGGGCGCTTGAATGAGACCTGGTTTAAGGCCACCAAAACCGGCATTTATTACGGCCAGTGCTCGGAGCTGTGCGGGAAATTCCACGGCTTCATGCCCATTACCGTGCATGTGGTCAGCGAGGAAGATTTTAATGCCTGGGTGAAAGGCGCGAAAGTAAAATTCGCATCGCTTTCACGGGCGCCCCTGCAAGTAGCGCACGCCGCGCAGCAATAAGTTACGACGAGGAACGATTATGAACGCACACGCATCTGCTCACTCGCACGATCATCATGACCATCACGACACGCCCGGGTTTTTCACCCGCTGGTTTTGTTCGACCAACCATAAAGATATCGGCGTGCTGTACCTGATTTACGCAGTGATTGCCGGTCTTTTGGGCGCGGCCTTTTCCATCGCTCTACGCGCGGAGCTGCAATTTCCTGGCGATCAGGTATTTGATGGTAATTATCACCTCTACAACGTGATGCTCACTGCGCATGCGTTTTTAATGGTGTTCTTCCTGATCATGCCGGCGTTGATTGGCGGCTTTGGAAACTATTTCGTGCCGCTGATGATCGGCGCGCCGGACATGGCCTTTCCGCGCATGAACAACATTTCGTTCTGGCTGCTGGTGCCTTCCTTGATTCTGCTGATTGCCTCTGCCGTCGTGGGCGCAGGTGAAGCACGCGGTGTTGGTACAGGCTGGACGGTGTACCCGCCGCTATCGGTGCAAGATGGTCTGCATAAAGGCATGGCGCTGGAGATGGCGATTTTCTCGCTGCACCTTGCTGGTATTTCCTCCATTTTAGGGGCGATCAATTTTATCGTTACCATTTTCAATATGCGCGCGCCGGGCATGACGCTCACGAAAATGCCGCTGTTTGCCTGGGCGATTTTGCTTACCGCGTTCTTGCTGCTACTGGCACTTCCCGTGCTCGGCGGTGCGATCACCATGCTGCTCACTGACCGTAATCTGGGCACCAACTTCTTCAACCCTGCAGGCGGTGGTGATCCGGTCTTGTTCCAGCATTTATTCTGGTTCTTCGGCCATCCGGAAGTATATGTACTGATTCTGCCTGCCTTCGGCGTGATTTCCGAAGTGGTGGCAACCTTTTCCAAAAAGCCGGTGTTTGGTTATTTAGGCATGGTCGGGGCGATGGCCTCCATCGGCGTGCTGGGTTTTGTGGTATGGGCGCACCATATGTTCACCGTGGGTCTCGATCCGGATACGGAAGCCTACTACATGCTGGCGACCATGGTGATCGCGGTGCCGACGGGGATTAAAATCTTCTCCTGGCTGGCGACGATGTGGGGCGGTTCGATTAAATTTTCTACCCCGATGATTTTTGCCATCGGCTTTATTTTCCTGTTCACCGTTGGCGGCGTGACCGGCGTGGTGCTGGCCAATAATGCCATCGATGTGGCGATGCATGACACCTATTATGTGGTGGCGCATTTTCACTACGCGATGAGTCTGGGCGCGCTGTTTGGCGTGTTCACCGCCTTTTATTACTGGATACCGAAAATGTCGGGCTACCAGTATTCGGAGTGGATGGCGAAACTGCATTTCTGGGTGTTCTTCATTGGCACCAACCTCACCTTCTTCCCGCAACATTTCCTTGGTCTTGCGGGCATGCCGCGCCGCATCCCCGACTATCCGGATGTGTATGCCGGCTTTAACTACTGGTCATCGATCGGCTCGTACATTGCGGGTGCCGGTGCGATCTGGTTTTTGGTCGTCGTCGCCGAGATGTTTATTGCCAAGCGCAAGGCCGGTAATAATCCGTGGGGCGAGGGTGCCACCACACTGGAATGGACGCTGCCTTCACCGCCGCCATTCCATACGTTTGAAACCCAGCCCACCATCACGGCCGATGCGGCGTACCCGCATCGTCACTAATTGTTCGTGAACGCGCACGCACATACGCTGTCTGAAACATCCGCCAGCGCGTCTTCGATGCGCGATTACGTCACGCTGCTCAAGCCCGGCGTGATGAGTCTGGTGGTGTTTACCGGCGCGTGCGGCTTGTGGCTGGCACCGGGAAATCTTCACCCCTTCATGCAGTTCATTAGCGTGCTTGCCATTGCGATGGGTTCTGGCGCCGGTGCGGCGATCAACATGTGGTATGACCGCGATATTGATGCGATCATGCGCCGCACGCAAAAACGGCCGCTACCCAGTGGTCGCATCGCGGCGGATGATTCACTGGTGATGGGGATCATGCTGAGCATCGCCTCAGTAGCACTTTTAGGATTGGCCAGCAACTGGGTGGCCGCTGCATGGCTGGCGTTTGCGATTTTCTTTTACGCCGTTATTTACACGATGGGGCTGAAACGCTTCACACCGCAGAACATTGTGATCGGCGGCGCGGCCGGAGCTTTTCCGGCGGTGATTGGCTGGGCAGCGGTGAGCGGTGAAGCGTTCTCGCTCATGCCGTGGATGATGTTTGCGACCGTGTTTTTCTGGACGCCGCCGCATTTCTGGGCACTCGCCCTCTACCGCCACGAGGATTATAAAACCGCGAACGTGCCCATGCTGCCAGTGGTGGCGGGTATGGCTTCCACCAAGCGCCATATCGTGGCGTACAGTGTGCTCCTGCTCATTGCTTCCTTAAGCCCGCTACTGGCTGGCGCGGGGATGCTGTATGCTGTGGCCGCGACGGTGCTGAGCGTGCAGTTTCTACGCCACGCCATTCGCACCGCGCGCAGCGATGATGCCAAAGTGGCGATGAAACTCTTTGGCTATTCCATCTTATATTTATTCCTGCTGTTTGCAGCGTTAGTCATCGATCATTGGGGAGTGCACCATGCCCTTATCACCGCAGCATAAAACCCAGCGCAGCAAGAACTTCACGCTGATGGCGATTTTACTTGCCGTGGTTGGGATATTATTTGCGATGACGATGATTCGCGTCGGCGGCTGATGACGCATGCAGGCGGCGAATAAAAAACTAGCACTCTCGCTGAGTATGATTGCTCTCGGCATGGTGATGCTTTCCTTCGCCGCGGTGCCGCTCTACCGTATTTTTTGTCAGGTGACTGGTTTTGGTGGCACGCCTATGGTGGCCGAGACTGCCCGCGAAAACGTGTTGCCGCGCGAGCTGACGGTCAGCTTTGTTGCCAACACGGATCGTGCGATGCCCTGGCGTTTTGTGCCTAACCAGCCGAAAGTGAAAGTGCATATCGGCGAATCGAAGCTCATAAGTTACCGCGCGGAAAACCTTACTCAGCGCGACATTACGGGCATGGCGACCTTTAATGTTACGCCGCATGCGGCCGGAAAATATTTCACCAAAGTGCAGTGTTTTTGTTTCGAGAATCAGACCCTCAAGGCCGGTGAGCGGGTGAACATGCCTGTGTCATTTTTCATCGATCCGGCACTCGCCAGTGACCGCGCGCTGCGCGGGCTGACAAATATCACTTTATCTTACACGTTTTTTAATGTTGAAACGTCAGGTAAGCTCTAACTTGCCAAGACGAGTTGATGAGGGTGCCTCTCGAACTCCTCCCCCCTCGCGGGGGAGGTGGGGAGGGGGGAGATGGGTTGTCCGTGTCCTTTCACGCACCCCCACCC
Organism: Alphaproteobacteria bacterium; assembly: GCA_022841525.1. Lineage (GTDB taxonomy): Bacteria > Pseudomonadota > Alphaproteobacteria > Rickettsiales > UBA3002 > JALHRI01. Next base: position 4,734 of record JALHRI010000013.1, read on the forward strand.
CATCCCTCCCCCGTAAAGGGGGAGGGCGTACTCGTGGCGCACGTGAACGCTGACTAACTTTTGCCGATGAGGTATTTCATGTCCGGACATCAGAATCATCCGTACCATCTGGTCAACCCCAGCCCCTGGCCGCTACTGACATCGTTTGCGATGCTGTCGCTCACCGTCTTCGGTGCGATGGCGCTGCATAAAGATCCGGTGGGCTTGCCGGGCGTATTTCTCTCGCTGGCGGCGGTGGCATATTTTGCGATGCGCTGGTGGCGCGATGTGATCAAAGAAGGCGTGCATGAGCATGCGCATACCAAAGAAGTCTCGCGCGGGCTGCGTGCCGGCATGGCGCTGTTTATTGTGTCAGAAGTGATGTTTTTTGCGGCGTTTTTCTGGGCATTTTTCAATGCCTCGCTATTTCCGAAACTGCCATTAGAAGATGTCTGGGCGATTGCTGAAGGGCCGTGGCCGCCCAAAGGCATCATCACCTTTGATGCGTGGGATCTGCCCTTCATGAACACCCTGATCCTGCTGCTTTCAGGCACTACCGTGACCTGGGCACATCACGCGCTGGTGCATGGCGACCGCGAGGGGCTGAAGAAAGGCCTGTGGTGCACGGTGGGTCTCGGCGCGCTGTTTAGCTGCCTGCAAGCCTATGAATATGCCCACGCCGCCTTCGGCATGGCCGATACGGTGTACGGCACCACCTTCTATCTGGCGACCGGATTTCACGGTGCACACGTGATCATTGGCACCATTTTTCTTGCCGTATGTCTGCGCCGCGCCTACACGGGCACGCTGCAGCAAAAGCAGCATCTGGGCTTTGAATTTGCCGCCTGGTACTGGCATTTCGTCGATGTGGTGTGGCTGTTCTTATTCGTCGCCATTTACTGGTGGGGCTCGAACTAGAAAGGGGGAAACCCTTGGACGTGCTGCCACTCATTAGTCTGCGCGCGGTGCTGAAATCGCGTTGTCCGCGCTGTGGGCAGGGGGCGATGTACCGCTCGATCATTGCACTGAAACCTCAATGTACGCACTGCGCGTTGCCCTTCGCCCGCGCCGATGTGGGCGATGGCCCGGCCTTCTTCGCCATTATGCTGGTCGGGTTTTTAGTAACAACACTGGCGGCATGGGTGGAGATTGCTTATGCACCCACGTACCTGCTGCATGCGCTGCTATGGCTGCCGCTGACCCTGATGCTTAGCGTGCTCGTCATTCGTGTCAGCAAGGCGTATCTGGTGCATGCGGCGTATCGATTTGAACGGCTTTAGGCGAGGCATTATGCGTGCATCCTTTACCAAACCCACCAAAGCAGCGTGGTTCTTTTTTCTCACCGGCATGATCACCACGGTGAGTCTGGGCATCTGGCAAATCCAGCGGCTGGAGGAAAAAACCGCGCTGATCGCGCGCATTGAGCAGGCGCAGCAGGGCGAGGCGGTGAGCGATATTCCACGCGAAGAAGCAGCACTGAGGGCGCTCGAGTTCTATCCGGTCACGCTTACCGGCATGTGGGTGAGAGATGTGCATTTTACCATCGCCGCGCGCTATTTTCGCGGCACGGTGGGTTATCATTTGCTGCAGCCCTTAACGCTGGCAGATGGCCGCGTCGCGCTGGTGAATCGCGGCTGGATTGCCCCCGAAATGAAAGACAGGCCGCCGCTGGAATCAGGCCGCGCGCGGCTGACGGCCACGCTGCGCATCGGTGCCGATCGCAACTGGTTCACGCCTGAAAGCCAGCCGGAGAAAAATATGTGGTTCGGCCGCGACGTGGCTGCAATGAGCGCGCATGCAGGCCTCAAACAGATAGTGCCGGCGACGTTTGACGTCATCGCCCCCATTGTTAAGGGTGAGTTTCCGGTGCCTTCCGGCGGAGAAATCAAACTACGCAACGATCACTTAAGCTATATTCTCACCTGGTTTGGGATTGCGCTGGGCATGATCGTCATTTTCGTGCTCTCGCACCGCAAGAAGGGCTAGGCGCGTGGGCGCAACTGCGCTATAAATCCGCGCATGCGGTATATTTCCACACGCGGCGATGCGCCGGTTTTGAACTTTCATGAAGCCCTGCTTGCCGGACTGGCGAGCGATGGCGGGCTGTATCTGCCCGAAAGCGTGCCGCAGTTTTCTGCCGCTGAGCTTCGCAGTTTTAGTGGACTTTCCTACGCCGAGTTAGCCACGCGCATTCTGCTGCCGTTCGTTGAGCCCTGCATTTCTGAAGCCGAACTGGCTGCCATGTGTGCGCGCGCGTACGGCAGTTTTTCGCATCCGGCGACGGCACCGCTGGTGCAGATCGCGCCGAATCATTTCATTGCCGAATTATTTCACGGCCCGACGCTGGCGTTTAAGGATTTTGCACTGCAACTGCTTGGCCATTTCATGGAGCACGCGCTTTGCGCCCATGAGAAGCAGGCGCTGGTACTGGGTGCCACTTCCGGCGATACCGGATCGGCGGCGATTGCTGGCCTGCGCGGCAGGCGCAACCTGCATATCGTGATTTTATATCCTGACGGCAGACCTTCCAGCGTGCAGCGCAAGCAAATGACCACCACCGGCGATGCCAACGTGCACCCTCTGGCAGTGGCCGGCACGTTTGATGATTGCCAGGATCTGGTAAAAGCGATGTTTGTGCACCCGCGTTTTCGCGACAGACTGCTGGCGGTGAACTCGATCAATATCGCCCGCGTGCTGGCGCAGATTGTCTATTACCTCTCTACCGCACTGACGCTCGGCGCGCCGGATCGGCGGGTAAGTTTTTCGGTGCCCACCGGCAATTTCGGCGATGTGTACGCGGGCTATCTGGCTAAAAAAATGGGGCTGCCGATTCAGCGACTGATGATTGCCACCAACGCCAACGATATTCTCGCGCGCTGCGTACACAGAGGCGAATACCGCATGCAGCCAGTTTCGGCGACCCTATCGCCGAGTATGGATATTCAAATCGCCAGTAATTTTGAGCGGCTGTTGTTTGATCTCATGCAGCGCGACGGCCACGCGGTGGCAGCGGCTATTTCGCAGCTGCGCAGCAGCGGCAGCCTAACCCTCACGCCTGCGCAGCACGCAGTATTTATCCGCGATTTTGATGCGCACCGTGTGGATGATGCGCAAACGATCACCACCATGCAGCAGGTGCTTCATGATACGGGTTACCTGCTCGATCCGCATACCGCCACGGGCGTTGCGGCCGCGCATGCTCTGGCAGATCGCAGCGTACCCATCATCACGCTGGCCACCGCACACCCGGCCAAATTTCCCGACATTGTACGCCGTGCCTGCCGTATGGAGGCACCGGTGCCAGAGCGCTTACAGCACGCGCTAAATGCACCCGAGCACAGCGTGAAACTGGCAAACGACAAGGCTGCACTGATTCACTATCTGGAGAAACTATGACCTACCGCATTGATGTACTGAGTAACGGACTGCGCGTGGCAAGCGAGGCCATCGCGCATGCGCATTCCGCCGCATTTGCGATTGCGGTGAATGTTGGCGCCCGTCATGAAACGAACGATCAGCAAGGCATTTCGCACCTGATCGAACATATGGCCTTCAAAGGCACCTCGCGCCTGAGCGCCAAAGAAATCGCCGAAGCGTTTGATTTAATGGGCGGGGATATTAACGCCTACACCTCGCACGAACACACGGTGTACTACGCCAAAGTGCTGAAAGAATATGCTGCGGACGCGCTAAAATTGCTCTGCGAAATTGTCGCCGATCCCGCACTGGCCGAGGACGAACTGGCCCGTGAACGCGAGGTGATTTTGCAAGAAATCGCGATGCATGAAGACTCACCCGATTCGCTGGTGTTCGATTTATTTCAGGCCAGCTGCTACGGCGATAGCCCGCTGGGTCGCAGCATTTTAGGCACTACAGATTCCGTGCGCGCCCACCGCCGTGAGGCGCTGGCGCACTATATTCGCAGCCATTATGTGCCCGGCCGCATGGTGATTACGGCCGCCGGCGCCGTCGATCACACGCGCGTGCGCGAGGTGGTAGAGCAGGCATTTTCTCATGTGCCTTTAAGCGAAACGCTGCAGCCACTGACCACGGCTAAGTTTATTGGCGCGCGGCAAAAACACGTCAAAACACTGGAGCAGGTGCAGGTTGTTCTCGGCTATGAAGCTGTCCCCTCGCATCACGATGATTTTATGGCGCTGCAGGTCTTTACCACCATGCTGGGTGGCGGCATGTCGTCGCGGTTATTTCAGGAAATTCGCGAAAGGCTGGGCTTATGTTACAGCGTGTCGAGTTTTATGACCGGCTATCAGGATAGCGGGGTGCTGGGCGTTTATTCCGCCTGCGCGCGCGAGCAACTTCCTGAGCTTTTAGGTGCCATTTTGCGCGTGCTGGATTCTGCATCTGCGCCGCCCTCTGCAGACGAACTGCTGCGCGCGAAAAACCAGCTCAAAGCCGGTATCGTGATGACGCGCGAGAGCACCAGTTCGATTGCCGAATGGATGGCGCGGCATCTGCTGGTGTACGGCCGCTACCGTCCGGCGGAAGAATTACTGGCCAGTATTGAAGCCATCACGCCCGATCACATGCGGGCGCTCTATGCACGCTACGTTCAGGGGCTAAGCCCTGCGCTGAGCCTGCTGGGGCCAGTCAAAGGCATGGATCATTTGCTGAAAGAACCTGCCCGTGCCGCATGAAGAGTGGTTGATCGCAGGCGAGGAGGATCACGGCAAACGGCTGGATAAATGGCTGAGCGAGCGGGCAGAAAACCTCACCCGTTCGCGGGCGCAACAACTGATTGCCGAAGGTCATGTGCGCAGCGGTGAGGGTCGCGTGCTCAGCGACGCATCGGCAAAAATACGCTTGGACATGAAGGTGTGCGTTGACTTCCCAAAGCCGCAACCGCTTGCACTTACGCCCGAAGCCATCGCGCTTCATATTATCTATGAAGACGACGACATCATCGTCATCAATAAGCCGGTGGGCATGACGGTGCACCCTGCACCCGGCGCCCGCGAAGGCACGCTGGTGCATGCGCTGCTTGCGCACTGCGGCGATTCGCTTTCTGGCATTGGCGGCGTGATGCGCCCAGGGATCGTGCACCGCATTGACAAAGATACATCTGGGCTTTTGGTGGTAGCCAAGCACGACGCCGCGCATCAGCATTTAGCCGCGCAACTCAAAGATCGCAGCTTAAAGCGCACCTATCTGGCGTGGGTGTGGGGCGCGCCCTATCCGTCCTGCGGCACGATCGATGCGCCGATTGCCCGCCACCCAGTCCACCGCAAAAAAATGGCGGTAGTAGAAGGCGGCAGGCAAGCCATCACCCATTACCGCACGCGCACGCATTATGCGCTCAGCGGTACCGCCGCGATGATGGCGTGCCTCGAGCTTCAGCTGCAAACTGGCCGCACGCACCAGATTCGGGTGCATTTAAGCCATCTCGGGCACGGGTTACTGGGCGATGGCACGTATGGCATCAGCACGGCCACCCGCTTAGCGCGGCTGAAAAGCGCACGTATGCAGGTGCCTGAGGCGCTGGAAGCGGCGCTGCGCGGGTTTAACCGTCAGGCGCTGCATGCTGCCGCACTGGGGCTGATGCACCCCCGCACCGGCACGCCTATGACGTTTGAAGCCCCGCTGCCAACTGACATGCAGGCACTGCAAGAGACTCTGAATTCCTTGACAAATGCTAAGGATTTGCTTACATTTCAGCGGTAAAAAAACTTACCATAATGTAAGTACCGGCAAGCAACGCTTACTCATAAGTAAGGAAACATGAGTTCACTAAAACCCGTTCGTAGCGGCGCCCTCGCGGTTCCATCCTCTGAGGATGGGCTGCGCGCCTATTTGCGCGAGATTCAGAAATTCCCAGTGCTTGAGGCCGATGAGGAATACCGCCTCGCCAAACGCTGGAGCGAAGACGGCGACTACGCTGCCGCGCAAACACTCGTCACCAGCCATTTGCGCTTAGTGGCGAAAATGGCATCCGGCTACCGCGGCTACGGGCTGCCGATGAGCGACATGATCGCCGAAGGAAATTTGGGCCTGATGCAGGCGGTGAAAAAGTTTGATCCCGATAAGGGCTTTCGCCTTTCCACCTACGCGATGTGGTGGATTAAAGCGGCGATTCAGGATTTTATTCTGCGCTCGTGGAGCCTGGTGAAAATGGGCACCTCGGCGGCGCAGAAAAAGCTGTTTTTTAACTTACGCAAAATCAGAAAACGCCTCGGCCGCATCGATAGTGCCAGCGCGCTGAGCCCTTCTGAAATTGCCGACATCGCCCGCGATCTCGATGTGTCTGAGCAAGACGTGATCGATATGGATACACGCATGGGCGCGCATGACCAGCTTCTCAGTGCGCCCTTAAGTGCCGATGGCGATAGCGGCGAGTGGGGCGACATGCTGGCTGACAGCCGCGAATCTCAGGAAGAGTTACTCGGCAATTTTGAAGAATTCTCGCAGCAACAGGCGCTGATGCATCAGGCGATGGCGACCTTGAATGCGCGCGAGCGGGCGATTATTCAGTCGCGCAGATTGCAGGAAGACGCGGCAACGCTTGAAGATCTCGCCGAGCAATACGGCATCAGCCGCGAACGTGTGCGCCAGATTGAAGCGCGTGCGCTGGAAAAAATGACTCAGTTTGTTATGCGCGCGCAAGCAGCGCTTGCTGCTCCAGAGGTCAAACCTGCGCTGCCCAGCGCAGTGTAAGTGCATGGCGCTATTTCTCGTCATCGCCTGAATTTTTAAGTTCAAAAATTCTAGGGCGATCCAAAACACAAAGTGGACTGCCCTAGAATTTTGCCGATGGCAAAATTCAGGCAGTGACGGCATCACGGCGCTGCTTTGGCTACACACTCAGTAATTGTAGAATACCCGCAGGCAGGCGGTTGGCCTGCGCCAGAAGCGATGCGGCACTGTCTTGCCCCACGCGGCTGGAGGAGGATAATCCCGCTTCGCTATCTAGCAGAATACTGCGCGCGGCATCCTGATTTTGCAGGGCGCTTTCAAAGGCACCGCCTGCAAAACTGAAACTATAACGCAGCGCTTCAATTTCGCTGCGCGCTTCGCGCACGCTGGTTTGTGCCGCCGCGATCACCTCGCGGGTGCGGGCAATCTGCACGCCGCTCAGCGGCAAATTGCTGTTACCAAATAGCGCTTTATCTGTAAAATCAGGCAGACGTACATCTGGCAGTCCGGCAGCGCTGAGCGCACTGACAAAGCCTGTGGCGGCATTACTGCTTAACGATTCGCCAGTAAGCAGTGGGCGGTCACGAAACCGTGCGCCATCGCGGCTTTCTGCAAGGCTGGCGCGCGCGTCATTAAACTGTGCGGTTAGTGCGCTGCGTTCCGTCGTACTGATGCCACTGGCGCTGAGCCTTTCTGCGGCATCCGCCATGATGGCCAGCGCGTTTTCAACTCCCTGCGCGCCTTGATCCGCGCGCTCGAGCATGGCGCCTGCTTCGGTAATATTAAGTGCCGTATTGCGAAGCGCGCCGAGATTGTTTTGCAGCGAGATCGCCGAGGTCAGATCGGCCACGTCGCCTACCCCACCGCGCCGCGAGCTTCGTCCAACGAGTTGATTGATGGTTTCCACCACGCGCGCATTGCGCAGCGTGACTTCGCGTTGCAGCCCGCTAGCCAGCGAGCCTAAGGAAGATACCGTCATGGTCTAGCTCCTTTAAGCCAGTCGCGCGCCCTACTTGGCGCGGGTTACGTCGTCACCATCATGCATGCACATCATGCGCGTAGTGTGTTGTTTTGGTAGCAAGTCACCACCAAACATGATGCCAAGCTACATTTTATTTACTTTCTCATTATAAAGCGGATTGCCCCATGGTACAAGGAAAACCATACCTATGCTGAATCCTGTCATCCATTTACTGAGCAACGTGATTTCGATCCTCAATCTGGCATTGATTGTGTGGGTCGTGCTCGATATTTGTATACAAAACAATATCATCAACCGTGGCCAGCCCTTCATCGACCGGCTCTACGCGACCCTGACCCGACTGCTGGATCCGCTACTCAACCCCATCCGCCGTGTGCTGGCGAAGTTTTTGCCCGCACTGGGGATTGATCTTTCCCCGATTGTGCTGGTGTTGCTGCTCATGTTTGTCGATGACGCGCTGTATAGCTGGTTTTACGTCCTCGGCGCATAGATACCCTTCGATTTTTACTTAATTGTCACACAAACGTCACACACGCTGGGGCGGGTTTTTGCTACGATAAAGATGGATTTTTTGTCATTAGAGGCCATCTTTGTCCGAAACTGAACATAATCAAGAAGCTGCTGTAGCCGAAGCAAGGATAGATTCTGCGGCTCAGACAGAGCAGATGGTAAAGCAGGGCAAGCCCTTTGTCTCGGCTGGGCAGTTTCTGCATAAATGGACCACCTATCTGGGGGTGGATTGGATCTTTAATACCATGTGTGGTGTGGCGTTTGCCTACGGCGCCAAATACACCAAAATTGGCCAAACATTCTGGAGCAAGCCCGTGCAATCGGCGGGGCTGTGGTTGTTAAAACCGGTGCTCAAAACCCCCAGCGCGCTGGCTTATAGTGTCGATAAGTTTGAAACATTTTTTAGCATTATTGCTGGTGGCATGATGACCATTCCACCTTTAATGGCGCTGGAAAAGAAAGAAAACCGTATTGCCATCTCGCGCCGTATCGACGAAGCCGTGTACGGCAAGGAAAAAGTGGCCAGCGATCCGAAGTTCGAACAGTCTTACCAAGCCATCGCTGAGGAGCCGCCTAAGCAATTCTGGGCAGGTATGTTTTCGCGGTTTGCTGCGCTCTCACCACTGCTTGCCTGGGTGCTGATTCCGAAAGAGTGGGCCACCAAATCGCCTGTATTTAAGCACGCCATTGAAGCAAAGGGCTGGTATTTTGGAAAAATTGGCGATCTGGTCGATAAGGGCGTGCGCAAACTTGGGTTTTCTGAGCGCATGTTGAAAAATGGCACCAAATGGACGATTGATAAAACAGCGGGCACCTTGACCGAAGTGCCAGTAACCGCACTCAATAAATTTGAAGATGTTACAAAAAATTCAACACCGATGGATTCTGGTTTAGGATGGCCTTACGCTATTTTGCACGGCTTATTTTATCCGGTGTTTGCTGCAGGTGAGGCGGCGATCCGTAGCCCTGATAAAAAAGCGAAACCCGAGCAACAGCCCGCCACCCAAGTGCGCGAAATTTCCCACGAAAAACTGCAGCCCGAACTAGCGCCCGCGCGCTAAGCCGCTGGGCGGCGCGGCATCAGCACGCTCACCTGCATTTCCAGTACACGTTTGCCGTGCTGATTGATGCTCTCCACGCGGTACTGCACGATTCCTTTTTCCGGCCAACTGGATGAGACGCGCGTGTTCGTAATGGTGGTGATGGTGGTAAGCGTATCGCCGGGCACCACCGGAATATGCCAACGCATCGATTCGACACCGATACCCACCAGTCCCTGTGCCACTTTACCGAGCGGGCTTGCAAGCTTTTGGCTCATCGCAATCGAGGCGGTCTCCCAGCCGCTAAGTACCAGCTTACCAAATAGGCTTTCTTTTGCCGCTTCAGCATCCAGATGCTGCGCCTGAGGGTCATAGCGCTGCGCGAAGCGTAGGGCTTCTTCCATCGTGGTGGTGTGCGGCGCGCTTTCAAAGCGCTGATCGACACTAAAATCTTCGTAATAATAAGAGCCGCTATGTTCCATGCTGCACTGCATTAGCACGCATTGCACTCTTTGACCAATCAGATATGACTACGTCCTCAAACGCTTTACGATTTTGTAACGGCGAGGTGTTTTTATGGCAACCCCATGGCTGGATGGCTTAACCATTGGAAGCGTGCTGCGCGAAAGCGCGCGTAAATTTCCTGAGCGCGAGGCGGTGGTATTCGCCCAATGCGGCACACGCATGAATTACGCGCAGTTTGAACAATCGGTGCGCGAGGTGGCGAGCGGCCTGCTGGTGCTGGGCATCAAGCCCGGCGAGCATGTCGGCGTATGGGCGACGAACATTCCGCAGTGGCTGCTGCTGCAATATGGCGCCGCCAGCGTGGGCATCGTGCTGGTGACCATCAACCCCGCCTACCGCCCGTTTGAGCTTTCCTACACCATCAAGCAGAGCGATATTGTCGCGCTGTTTCTGACCGATCAGTTCAAAAGCTCAAACTATTACGATATTTTTGCCGAAGTCTGCCCCAGCGTTTCTGGCGCATCGCACGGCGCGGTGCGCAGCGACGATTTCCCGAAACTGCGCCACGCCGTGGCGCTGAAACCAGACGCGCCTTCAGGGTTCATGCCGTGGGCCGAAATGATCGCCGCCGGCAAAAGCGTGGAAGATGCGCGCTTCGAGGAGGCCTTTGCCGCCTGCAACGCGGGGGATGCGATCAATATTCAATATACCTCCGGCACCACGGGCTTTCCGAAAGCCGCCACACTTTCACACCGCAACATTTTGATGAACGCGTGGTATGTCACCGGCTGTCAGGATATTTCTGAGGCCGACCGCATGTGCGTGCCAGTGCCGTTTTACCATTGCTTCGGCTGCGTGATGGGTTCGCTCGGTGCAATCTCGCGCGCGGCCTGCATTGTGGTGCCGGCAGAATATTTTACGCCAGTTGCAACGCTGGAGGCCATCGAAAAAGAGCGCTGTACCACGATTTACGGTGTGCCCACCATGTTCGTGGCCATGCTCGATGAACTGGCGAAATCTCCGCGCGATACTAAAAGTTTGCGCAGCGGCATTATGGCCGGCAGCCCATGCCCGATTGAGGTGATGAAACAGGTCATCAGCATCATGGGCTGTAGCCAGATTACGATTGCGTACGGCCAAACCGAAACCTCCCCCGTGGTGACGCAAAGCCTGACCTCGGATCCGATCGAGCTGCGTGTGGAAACGGTGGGGCGTGAAATTCCCGGCGTGGAAATTGACATTCGTGACCCGGCCACCAATCAGAGCATGCCGATTGGCTCGCAGGGCGAGCTGTGCGCGCGCGGCCATGTGGTGATGCTGGGCTATTACAACAACCCGGAAGCCACCAAGCAAACGATTGATGCGCAGGGCTGGGTGCATACTGGTGATCTGGCGATCAAGCGGCCGGATGGTTGTTATAAAATTACGGGACGTTTGAAAGACATGGTGATTCGCGGCGGCGAGAATATCTATCCGCGCGAGATTGAGGAGTTTTTATTCACTCACGAAGCCGTGGCGCAAGCCGCCGTATTTGGTGTACCAGATAGTAAATACGGCGAGGAGCTTTGCGCCTGGGTGCAGCTAAAACCCGGCGCGAATGTGAATGAAGAGGCGCTGAAAGCCTTTTGTAAAAAATCGCTCGCGCACTATAAAGTGCCGCGCTATGTCTGTCTGGTGAACGAATTCCCGACCACCGTCAGCGGCAAAATTCAGAAATTCAAAATGCGCGAAACCATGTGCGAACAACTCGGACTACAGGAGCAAAAAACGGCGTAACGATAGAAACCATCCCCTGCTTGCGGGGGATCGAAATCGTGCTTTTGCGATTTCGAGGGGGTGCCACCCTCCCGAAGTGCCAAGCACTTCGACCTCCCGCTAGCGGGAGGTGATTTTCTACCGTTGTGCATGCATCACCTCAACAAGGAACCCACCATGTCACCACAAGCTGCCACCAAGCACAGTTCAGAACCCAGGGGAAATGGTATGAATTTCGACCTGCCGGAAATGCACACCATGCTGCGCGACACGGTGCGCAAATTTGCAGAGAGTGAAATTGCCCCCGTCATCCGCGCGCTGGATGAGAAGGGCGAATTCTCTGAAGATCTGACCCGTAAAATGGGGCAAATCGGCCTGTTTGGCATTATCGTGCCTGAAAGCTACGGCGGTCACGGCATGGATTATTTGGCCTACGCCGTGGTGTGCGAGGAAATTTCCCGCGTTGACGGATCACAAGCCGCCACCATCACCGCGCATAATTCGCTGGGGGTAGGGCCGCTATATTATTTCGGCAATGAGCAGCAGCGCAAAACCTATCTACCGCAGCTTTGCACCGGCGATAAGCTCTGGGCATTTGGCCTTACCGAGCCTTCCGCCGGTTCTGACTCGCGCGGGAGTAAAACTACCGCCAAAAAAGTCGAGGGCGGCTGGAAAATTAACGGCTCGAAAATTTTTATCACCAACGGCGCCACGACGATGAATGCAGGCGTGACGGTGCAGGCCGTGACCGGCAGCAAGGGCGAGGGTCGGCCGGAGCTATCCTGCTTCATTGTGCCCGCGGGCACCAAGGGTTTTTCGGCGCGTGCGATGCACGGCAAGCTGATGTGGCGATCCTCCGATACCTCCGAGCTGTATTTCGACGATGTATTCGTGCCGGATGAAAATTTGCTCGGCAAACAGGGCGATGGTTCGAAGCAAATGCTTGCCACGCTGGATCGCGGTAAAATCGGCATCGCGGCGATGGGTGTTGGCTGCGCGCAGGGCGCGTACGAAAAGGCGCTGGCCTACGCCAAGGAGCGCAACCAGTTTGGCCAATCCATTTCGCGCTTTCAAACCATCGCCTTTGCGCTGGCAGATATGCATATGAAAATCGAAATGGCGCGCAACTATTTATACAAAGTTTGCGCGATGGCCGATGCCGGATTGCCCTTCACCAAAGAAGCGGCGATGGCGAAACTTTATGCCTCGGAAGTGGCGGGTGAGGTCACCGATATGGCGGTGCAGATTCACGGCGGCTACGGACTGATGGAGGAATACGACGTGGCACGTTTCTGGCGCGATCACCGTTTGCTGCGCATTGGCGAGGGCACGTCGGAAATTCAGCGCCTGATTATTTCGCGCAGCATCGGCTGTGACGATTAGAAGAAAGGGACGCGTCATCCCGGCTTTATGCCGGGATCGACGCGACTCTAGGAGCATATAACACGGAGATCCCGGGACGAGCCCGGGATAATAAGGAGAACATCATGAGCATACTGGCAGAAGCGAAGAAAAAAATTGGGCTTAAAGGAACGCTCGATAACTGGATTGGTGGTAAGGCTGTCGCCCCGCTGGGCGGTCAGTATTTTGAGAATACCAGCCCCATTACTGGCGAGGTAATTTGCAAGGTCGCGCGCAGCCAGGCGGCGGATATTGAGCTTGCGCTGGACGCTGCGCATAAAGCTGCTGGCGCATGGGGTAAAGCTTCCCCCGCCGAACGCGCGCGGGTGCTGAACAAAATCGCCGAGGTGGTGGAAGATAATCTCGAAAAATTATCGCTCGCCGAATGTATCGACATGGGCAAGCCGCTGCGCGAAGCGATGGCCGGGGATATGCCGATGGTGATTGATCATTTTCGCTATTTCGCTGCGGCCTGCCGCATGGAAGATAGCTCGCTTTCGCAGATCGATGAGCACACGATTGCCACCCATTTTAACGAGCCTGTCGGCGTAGTGGGCGCGATTATTCCGTGGAATTTCCCACTGACGCTCACCGCATGGAAAACCGCACCGGCACTGGCTGCCGGCAACGCGATTGTGATCAAGCCCGCTGAGCAAACGCCGCTTTCCATCATGCTGCTGATGGAGCTGATTGCCGAGCATGTGCCGCCGGGTCTGATCAACGTGGTGCACGGCTACGGCGTAGAAGCGGGTAAGCCGCTGGCGCAAAGCCCGCGCGTGGGCAAGCTGACCTTCACCGGTGAAACCTCCACCGGCAAACTCATTATGCAATATGCGGCAGAAAATATCGTGCCCGTAACGCTGGAGCTGGGCGGCAAATCGCCGAATATTTTCTTCCCCGATATTTTAGATGCCGACGATGCCTTCGCCGATAAATGCTTAGAAGGCTTCACCATGTTCGCGCTCAACAAAGGCGAGGTGTGCACCTCGCCGACGCGCGCGCTGGTGCATGAAAAAATTTACGATAAGTTCATCGAAAAAGCAGTGGCGCGGGTGAATAAAATTGTGGTTGGCAATCCGCTGGAGCTTACCACCATGATGGGGCCGCAAGCCTCCGCCGAGCAGCATAAGAAAGTGCTCTCCTACATCGATATTGGTAAAGGCGAGGGGGCGAAATTGCTCGCAGGGGGCGCGCAGCCAAACTTAGGCGCGGCGTTTGAAAAAGGCTGCTTCGTGACCCCCACCGTGTTTGAAGGCAATAACGCGATGAAAATTTTTCAGGATGAAATTTTCGGGCCGGTGTTATCTGTCACGCGCTTTAAGGATTTTGACGATGCCATACGCATCGCCAACGACACGCGCTACGGCCTTACCGCCGGGGTGTGGACGCGCGATTTGAACACCAGCTACCGCGCCAGCCGCGCGATTCAAGCCGGTCGCATCTGGATTAACAGCTATCACCTTTATCCGGTGCATGCGGCATTTGGTGGCTATAAGCAGTCTGGTATTGGCAGAGAAAATCACCGCATGATGCTGGCGCATTATCAGCAAACTAAAAACGTCATCACCAGCTATAATCCAAGCGCGCTGGGGTTCTTTTAATGAGCGTTCTTGCCTCCAACATCACCCCGCACAGCGCCGGATTTAGCGACAATAAAGCTCACCACGAAACTTTGCGCGATGCGTTGCGCGCGCATCTTGGCGCGGTGAAACAAGGTGGTGGCGAGGCGGCGGTGGCCAAGCATCACGCGCGTGCAAAATTACTGCCACGCGAACGTATTGACCGCGTGCTCGATGCAGGATCGCCGTTTCTCGAATGCTCGCCGCTCGCCGCTCATGGCATGTATGATGCCGAAGGCAGCGTGCCTTCTGCCGGTATCGTCACCGGTATTGGCCGCGTGCATGGCCGTGAGTGCATGTTTGTGGCCAATGATGCTACCGTGAAAGGTGGAACGTACTTTCCGCTAACGGTGAAAAAACATTTACGCGCGCAGGAAATCGCCACGCAAAACCGCCTGCCTTGTATTTATCTGGTTGATTCCGGCGGCGCGTTTTTGCCCATGCAAGATGAAGTCTTCCCCGATATCGACGATTTTGGCCGTATCTTTTACAATCAGGCGCGCATGTCCGCTGAGGGCATTCCGCAAATTGCTGCGGTGCTTGGCTCGTGCACGGCAGGAGGTGCTTACGTGCCTTCGATGTGCGATGAAAGCGTGATCGTCAAAGAAAACGGCACGATTTTTCTGGCTGGCCCGCCGCTGGTGAAAGCCGCAACGGGAGAAGATGTTTCCGCGCAGGATTTAGGCGGTGCCGAGGTGCACACCGCGCAGTCTGGTGTGGCCGATCATTTCGCCGATTCGGAAGAAGACGCGCTGCGCATCGTGCGTGATATTGTAGAGAATCTAAATTGGCCCACGCCTGTACGCCGCAGCCAGCCTTACGATGCGCCGCTCTATGAGGCGGAGGAAATTTACGGTATTTTGCCCGTGGAATCGACCAAAGTGCCGTTTGATGTGCGCGAGATTATCGCCCGCATCGTGGATGGTTCGCGCTTTCACGAGTTCAAAAAACGCTACGGCACCACGCTGGTGTGCGGCTTTGCCGAAATTCACGGCATGCCGGTGGGTATCATCGCCAATAACGGCATTTTATTTTCCGAATCTTCGATCAAAGCGACGCATTTTATCGAGCTATGCTGCCAACGCAAAACGCCGTTGGTGTTTTTGCAAAACATCACCGGCTTTATGGTCGGCAAAAAATACGAAGCCGAAGGCATCGCCCGTCACGGCGCAAAACTCGTGATGGCGGTGAGCAACGCTGCGGTGCCAAAATTCACCGTCATTATCGGTGGCTCGTTTGGTGCGGGCAATTACGGCATGTGTGGCCGCGCCTTTAACCCGCGCTTGCTGTGGATGTGGCCGAACGCCCGCATCTCGGTCATGGGCGGCGAGCAGGCAGCGGACGTGCTTACCCGCGTGAAGTTTGAAGGGCGCAATGCCAAACCATCCGAGATTGATGCGTACCGCGCACATATTTTGGAAAAATACGCCCGTGAATCCAGCGCCTATTATTCCACCGCCAGATTGTGGGATGACGGTATTATCGAACCTGCTAACACCCGCGACGTGCTGGGCTTAGCGCTCGCCGCCAGCCAGAATGCCCCCATACAAGAAACCCGCTTCGGCGTGTTCAGGATGTGATATGACGAACCTTCTGACACTTCATATAGATGCGCGTGGTGTGGCGATGGTGGGTCTTCACCGCCCGGAGGTGCATAACGCGTTTAATGCCGCGCTGATTGCTGAAATCACCACCACATTTCGCGCGCTGGCCAGCAACCACGCGGTGAGGCTGGTGGTGCTGTTTGGTCATGGCAAATCGTTTTGCGCCGGCGGTGATCTAAACTGGATGCGCAGCATGAAAGATTTTTCGCGCGCAGAAAACATCGCCGATAGCACCAAACTATCGGACATGTTCGAGGCGGTAAATGCACTGCCACAACCGCTGATCGGCGTGGTGCATGGCAACGCGCTCGGCGGTGGCTCTGGCCTTGCTGCGGTATGTGATTTTGTGCTGGCGGCAGAGAATGCAAGTTTTGGGTTTACTGAAACGCGTATTGGCATTTTGCCGGCGGTGATTTCGCCCTACGTGCTTGAGAAAATCGGCACTAGCCATGCGCGTGCGTACTTCACCAGCGGCATGCGTTTTGATGCGCACACCGCGCAGCGCATGGGACTGGTGCACCGCGTGGTGGCCGAAGGCGTACTAGAAAATGCGCGTGATGAAGTGGTAGCAGAGTTCCTGAAAGCCGCGCCTGAGGCCAGCATCAACGCCAAAAAGCTCATCCGCGAATTGCAGCAGCGAAGCGCGGATGCGTCTGCCATGCGCGCTTTTACCATTGATACGATTGTCGAGGCGCGCGTCAGCGCGGAAGGCCAGGAAGGTATGAGCGCACTGCTCGAAGGCCGCAAGGCGGCATGGATTACTGCATGAGTACCATCCGTAAAATCCTCATCGCCAATCGTGGCGAAATTGCCTGCCGGATTGTAGGTACGTGCCGCATCATGGGGATTCAGACCGTCACCGTCTTTGCTGCCGATGACCGCGATTTGCCGCATGCGTTTGCGGGCGATCAGGCGGTGGCGCTTGAAGGTAAAACGCTCGCAGAAACCTATCTCAATCACGCCGCACTGATTGACGCGGCCAAGCGTACCGGCGCCGAGGCGATTCATCCCGGCTACGGGTTTTTATCCGAAAATGCCGCCTTCGCCAAAGCCGTTACCGATGCCGGACTGATCTTCATTGGCCCGCCTGCCGACGTGATTGCGCGCATGGGAGATAAGGCGGCTTCGCGCCTGCTGTGTCAGGAAATTAACGTACCCACCGTACCCGGTTATGATGGGGATAGTAGCGATGATGCGGCACTGCAACGTGCTGCGCAAAAAATTGGCTATCCGGTATTAGTCAAAGCATCCGCGGGTGGTGGCGGTAAAGGCATGCGTATTGTGCAAAACGCGCGCGAGTTTTTGCCCGCAGTGCATGCCGCGCGTGCGGAGGCAAAAAACGCCTTTGGTAATGATCAGCTGCTGATTGAAAAATACCTGATGGAACCGCGCCATATTGAGCTGCAGGTATTTTCTGACACTCACGGCAATCATGTACATCTGTTCGAGCGCGAATGTTCCATTCAGCGCCGTTACCAGAAAATTATTGAAGAAAGTCCATCACCGGTACTGACTGAAAAAACCCGCAGCGCCATGGTGGAAGCGGCGCTCAGCATTTGCCGCACCATTGGTTATGTCGGTGCGGGTACGGTGGAATTTATTGTAAGCGCCAAGGGTGAGTTTTATTTTTTAGAAATGAACACGCGCTTGCAGGTAGAGCATCCCGTCACGGAAATGATCACCGGACTGGATTTGGTGCGCTGGCAAATGGACGTGGCGATGGGGAAACCACTACCGCTCAAGCAAGCGGATATTGTGCGCCGCGGTCATGCAATGGAAGTGCGCCTCTACGCCGAAGATACGGCGCGCGATTTTCTGCCCGCACCAGGCACGCTGCGCGTATTTTCGTTGCCGCAACTACCGCTGACGCGTGCGGAAAATGGCTATGTGCAGGGCAGTGAAGTATCCGCCAGTTACGACCCGATGATTGCCAAACTCGTCGCCTGGGGCGAAACCCGTGCTGAGGCGATAGCGCGCATGCAGCTTCTGCTCTCATCTGCGCGCATTGGCGGGGTGAAAAATAATCGCCGTTATTTGCAGCGCATTTTAGCCCATCCGGAATTTGTGGCGGGAAACACCACAACTCATTTTGTGAAAACGCACGCTGAAACCCTTGCTGAGCCTTCGCGCAGCGAGGATGCACTTGCCGCGCTGGCCGCTGCCTATGTGCTGGCTACAAGCGATCAGGCCGCCGTGCACACGAGTGCCAGTAACACCGAATACAGTGCGTGGGTGCAGGCAGAATTGGCAGGGTTTCGGTGAAAAAAAATCTACGCATTGCGGGTCAGGAAGTCACGCTCGAGGCGCTGCAACACGCCGGCGGTTCGCTGCGTTTTATGCTGAATGAAACACAGTATCACTTCCGCGCGCACGCTTTGCCGGATGGATCGCAGCTGCTTGAGCAAGAAGTGGATGGTGTGCTGAAGCGCACGCGCATGCATGCGGTGAAAATGGCGGCGCGCATGAAGCACGTGCAACTTGGCGAGGACGAGGTACTGGTGGAAGAAATGCTGCCGGGTGCCGCAGCGCAGGCTGCGTCTGCTCTTAGTCCGCGTTCGCCAATGCCTGGGCTGGTGCGCCAGATCTTAGTGGCTCCAGGCGATGAGGTAGCAAGCGGTCAACCCATCGCGCTGATGGAGGCGATGAAGCTGCAAATCACGCTGACGGCTGGTGGTGCGGGCATCGTGGAAGCGTTGCTGGTAGCCGAAGGCGACATGATTGCGGAAGGCACCGAGCTGGTGCGCATCAAGGAAAAATCGGCATGAAGGAGAAGGTCACGCTGGTCGAAGTTGGTGCGCGCGACGGGCTGCAAAATGAAGCGGGCGCTGAGCACTTAAGCGCTGCAGATAAAGCCCATTATATCGCCCTTATCGCGCAAGCAGGCCTGCGCCGTATTGAAGCGGGAAGCTTTGTTCATCCGCGTGCGGTGCCAGCGATGGCCAACAGCGCCGACGTGGCGTTAGCGCTTGTTAATGTTGCGCGCGAGTATCCGGATGCGGTGTTTTCCTATCTGGTGCCGAACCTTAAAGGCCTTGAACGCGCGCGGGAAGTAAAGGCCAAGGAAATTGCGATTTTTTTAGGCCTGTCGGAGAGTTTTTCGCGTGCGAACATCAACCAAACGGTCGATGAATCGTTTGAAAATATTGCCCCCGTAGTGCAGCAGGCTTTGCAGCATACCATGCGCGTGCGCGGCTATCTATCGAACGTGTTTGGCTATAGCGATCTGGAGTTTTCGCCCGAGTTTGTTGCACGTAAAGTGCAGCAATTACTGCAGATGGGCTGCTTTGAAATTTCCCTTGGCGATACGACCGCGCTGGCCACGCCCGACATGGTGAGTGCGCTGATTGCTGCGCTGCAAAAAAATGCAGTCCCGCTGCAGCAAATCGCGATGCATTGTCATGATACCTCTGGCCGCGCGATCGACAACGTATCGCGCAGCTATGATTTGGGCATTCGCATCTTTGATGCCTCTACCGGCGGTCTTGGTGGCTGCCCCTATGCCAACAGCCCCAAAGGTAATGTGGCGATGGAAGCGGTGGTGGCATGGGCCACCCAGAGCGGCATTGCCACGCCGGTCACGCATCCGGAAAAACTGGCAGAAGCGGCACGTTTTATGCGCAGAAAGCTGGAGGTTGGTTTGTTAGGAGCGGATGCCGTGACAAGCACGGCATGACAGTCTTGCACAAGCATGTCACCCCGTCTTCATGACGGGGTCTGCGCCTTTTATACGCTTCACTCACTACTAGCCACCCTAAAAAAAATCGGCTACATCACGTCAAAACCATCAGGAGAATTTATGACGCAACACACGGTTGGTTCATTTTTGTTTGATTATCTGCATCGCCAAGGCGTTGGCCATGTGTTCGGTATTCCAGGTGATTTTGCGCTACCGACATTTCGCTGGATGCAGCAGTCAAAGCTCGACATCATCACCATGACGCACGAGCCGAGCGTGGGCTTCGCGGCGGATGCCTACGCCCGCATCCACGGCCTGGGTGTCGCGTGCGTGACCTACTGTGTCGGCGGGTTGAATATGCTCAATTCAGTCGCGTGCGCCTATGCGGAAAAATCGCCGCTGCTGGTCATTACCGGTGGCCCCTCGCCGGTGGATCGTAAGAAAGATCTGCTGATGCACCATAAAGTACGCACCTTTGATACGCAGCAGCGCATTTACGATGAGGTGACCTGCGCGAGTACCGTACTGCTTGATCCTCAGACGGCGGCATCCGAGATCATGCGCGTGATCCACGCGATTAAAACCCACTCGCGCCCAGGCTATATTGAAGTGCCGTTTGACGTGGTGGATATGCCGATTGGCCATATTCCGCCGGAGCCAACCACCATCAAACCGCTAAGCGACGCTGAGAATTTAGAGGCGATGTTAGAAGATGCGGTGGCAACAATGAATGCGGCCAAGCAGCCAGTCATCATTGCCGATATTGAACTGCACCGCCACGGCCTGACACCGCTTGCCTTAAGCATTGCAGAGAAATTCAACATCCCCATGGTCTCGACGCTGCTTTCCAAATCGATCATCAGCGAAACGCACCCGCTCTATATGGGGGTGTATTCCGGCCCGCTTTCCGAATCAAAGGTGCAAAAATATGTCGAGGAGTCGGACTGTCATCTGATGCTTGGCGCCTACATTACCGATGTGTGGTTTGCGTTCATGGGTACGTCAGAGCGGCTTAACCGCAAGCGCGCGATGGTATGTACGACCGAGAAAATGCAAATTGGCTACCGCACCTACGATGATGTGGTGCTGGAAGAATTTATGCAGCGCCTGCTGACATCACCGATTAAACCGCGCAGCGCACCGAGCATTCCGCACACGCCCGAAAAGCCAGAGCCGCTGAGCGCCGCAGAGAAATCTGAGCCGATTACGCTGAACCATTTCTTCCGCATTTTAGGTCTGCATATCGGCCCGAACGATACCATCACCTGCGATACGGGTGATGCGCTGTTTGGTGCGATTGGTCTGCGCACGCAGACGTCGAATAATTTCCTGTCGGATGCGTATTATCTCTCCATGGGATTTGCCGTGCCTGCCGCGATTGGTGCGTGTGCCGCGCAGCCGAAAAACCGCGTGTTTGCGATTGTAGGCGACGGCGCATTTCAAATGACCGGTATTGAGCTTTCCACCGCCGTGAAATTTGGCATGAAGCCGATTGTGTTTGTGATTAACAATGATGGTTACGGCACGCAGCGCTTCATTCTCGATGGCCCATTTAACGAGATCTTGCGTTGGAACTACACCAAGCTCACCGAGCTTTTTGGCGGTGGTATTTCCCACCGTGTGACCACCGGCACTGAGATGGAAGCCGCGCTCAAAGCTGCGATCGCGAGTGATCAAATGAATTTGATTGAGGTGGTGGTGCCACGCGATGATTGCAGCCCGAGCCTCAAGCGCGTGGGCGAAGAGCTTGGCAAACTGCGCGATAAAGACAAACGCGCAGGTTAGGTACAATGGCCTGATTTGATGCTGTGATCGTGCTAAGTTATGCGCCTGCTACGATGTTCATGCCAGCGTGAATAGCGCGCCAAAAAAGAGCAGCCATGATGGTTTATCACCTTAAAATCGGTAGGCTGTGCCTACGAAGAAATTGACATCATCCGCCGCATCGGTGACGCCAAAATGCACATTGGCATCGATACGAAAATTGTCCGTTAGCGCGTACACCGTCCCGAAATCAAGCGTATTCAGCCACTCTGCACCGGCCTGATCCGCCTTAAAGGTATAGAACTCGGTATAGGCGCTGAGTTTATCGGTGAGCGCTTTCCCGACGACCAGCGCATTGACATATGCCGGATCGTAGCCGGAGGTGCCATCGGTCACCAGATTAAACTGGGTCATGCCGCCCAGACTCCAGCCATCATCAAAGTTGATATTGAACGGCAGGCCTATGCCTCCTTCTACCTCATCATTGCCGAGGTCTTCCTGATTGGTAGGCAGCTTGATATAAGGCAAAATGCCCAGCGAATATTGATCGGCAGGGTGGTTACCAAAGACGTTGACCTTCAGGCGCACCTGCGTATCGCCATAACCCTGACGCATAATGCGCGTGCCGGCAGTGCGATCATCAATCCTCTGGTCGCGGTATAAATCGCCGATGAACTGGATATCCGTACGATCCGTTAAGCCGATGCGAAGATTCGTACTGCCGCCGATAAAATGCTGGCGGTTCTTGGAACAGGTACCGTTATTGCAATCATCGTTCTGCACATAGCTATAGAGATTGGTTTCGATTTGGAAATGTCCGGCATCCACGGAATAAGGACTGTCGGCTTTGCTAGGGCGCTCGGCGCTCATCGGGCGCAGCTGATCAACCGGTGTGGGATTAAACAGCGTATGGCCTTCCCCCGCCATCGCTGCTGATGCAGCCATGAAAAAAGAAGAAGCCGTGAGCATGGAAATGAGAGTTTTTTGCATCACGCGCTCCTTCATGAAGGCAACATGTCTCCGTTGGCTGCTTAACCGAGCGCAGGATGAGATGATTCCAGTGATATACATGGATATTATCGTCATTTCTTCAAGCATTTCCTCTGGCTGCTAATCGCTATGCAGTGCTATCACCAAACATACACTTGCGCTGCGGTTCTTGAACATAACGATTTTCGATGTAGAGGAAATTCTTAATCGAAACGACTCTATCTAACCGCATGGATGGCTATCTAAGCAGTTGCCTATGTGGTGTGCCTGAGCCTAAGAGCGTGAATTACTTACTCATTCTCCTATGCCGGATTCAACACAACTATTGTCAATTTGCTTAAGTGTTCTATGGTGACTGCATGCCAAACACGCAATCTTCTTCGAGCCATCGCCTCATTTCGCATCCATTATTTGATGCCAACCCCGCTATTTGGGCGGAGGTGGTCGGCACATTAAGAAAGAAATCGTTCAAGAATAGTGACCGGGTGATTTCGCACGGAGGCGGCGCGGATAGTCTTTGGTTAGTCCTCTCAGGCTGGGTAAAGCTCACCCGCCAAACGCCTGACGGCAAAGAAACCGTGGTTGGACTCTGCACGCAAGGCGACATGTTCGGTGAGGCCGCCTTATTCTCAGGTGCGAACTATCCGTACACGGCCGAAATAGTAGGCGCGAACGCAGAGCTTGCCGCCATCCCCGCAAGTACGCTTCGCGCCGTGATCGCAAAAGATGCAAGCATCTCCAACATCATTATGGCGATGATGAGCGAGCGTGGATCACAGGCACAGTTAAAGCTTGAGCAACTTACCACCATGTCTGCTGCGCAGCGGCTGGGGTGCTTTCTACTGCGTTTGTGTCATACGCAGGCGGATGGGGCGAAGACCATTGAAATACCCGTGGAGAAGCACATTCTCGCAGCCTATTTGGGCATGAAACCTGAAACGCTCTCGCGCAGTCAGCAACAGCTAAAGCCACTTGGTATTGACGTTGCCGGCGCAGATATTACCGTGCGTGACATCGGAAACTTACGCAACTTTGTCTGCGGGAGCTGCTCAGAGTCTGGTAGTTGCGAGGCCGAAGACGCGGCTAGTTAGCCAGCACGCCCTGCAGTGCCTGCGACAAATGCGGCATCGGTGCTGGCTCTTTGAACCATCCAGAAAGCAGCGGATAGTTGATTTCAGCCGCAATATGACCCACAGTGCACGCAGGTAGTGCACAATGCACCCACGCGATATCGTTGCTGCTGCCGACAATCACAATCTGATCAAATTTCTTTTCATGCGTCGCATCATCCAGTGATTGCTGAAACTGCTCGATGGTGGCAAACACCCGCTGCGGCGCATCCTCCACTAAGGCGAACGCGCCGCTAGCATCTTTTGCAAACAACGACACCATCCCTTCGCAGGCAGCGACAACCCAGACGCGCGGCGACTTGCCACACCCGCCCGACTTGCATTTACCAGAACAGGCTGCGGCTTCTGCGAAAGGTATAATGTTGCTGCACATAGCTAGAATTTATACCCGATACCCACACCGACCAGCCATGGGTCAATGTCAACATCGGCCGTGACACCGCTCGGACGGAAGGTAGCCTGAGTATCAATCCAGATTTTTTTAACATCCACGTTGAAGTACCAGTTTTCTTCAATCGGTACGTCAAAGCCCACTTGCAGGGCAGGGCCGAAGCTATTGTCATAGTCGACATCGTTTAACGCGCCGCCATCTTCATTGAAAAACACGGTGTAATTCACACCGGCGCCAACGTAGGGCTTAATGCCAGAAAACTGGGTGAAGTGGTATTGCAGCGTTAAGGTTGGCGGCAGCAACCAGGCATCGCCCGCATCAATGCCGCTGCTGGTGGAAACATCGTGCGGGGTAACGGCAGCGATCAGCTCAGCCGCAATATTCGGCGTAAAGAAATAGGTGAAATCCAGCTCGGGCACGTAGCTATTATCGATGTTTACCGAGTCTCCATTCGATACGCGGCCATCTTCCGCTGGCAGCACACCTACGGCGCGCGCGCGGATCATGAAGTCACCGGCTTCAAAATGATGATTGGCAAGTGCCGGCGTTGATAAAACGCTGGCAGCAAGCAAGGTTGCATACACTGATTTCATAGATTCTCCTTCATTTTTGATCACGAATAGCTAAATGTTAGCTGAAGCGTATGTAGCATGCGCATAAAGCGCCGCCTTGACATGTATCAAGGAAAGGATGACGAACGACGATAGGATGCGAAAACAACGAAGGAGAGAGTATGCCACTGGAACACCATAGCCTGCTGAGTGAATTCCCCGAACACCGCGAGCGGATTCATACGCTCAAAACATCCGATGCGCATTTTGCACGTTTATTTGGCGAGTATGATGCGATTGAGCACGATGTGCACCGCATTGAATCGGGTGCGGAAGCCGCTTCCGATGAACGTTTGGAAGGGTTGAAAAAACAACGTCTGCATTTGAAAGATCAGCTGTTTGCCATGCTGCAAAAAGCCGCCTAGATTCGTTATCTAATCATTCATCATCGTCGCGCAACGCACGGCTGGCGGCGCCGTCAAGATCATCAAACTGATCGTTGCGGCTGGCCCAGAAGAAGGCGTAAAGCCCCAGCGCGCCAAGGCTCAGTGCAATCGGGATGAGGTACATCAGAATGTTCATGAGCGCCTGCCTTCGGGCATGAGTCGCATGGCATTGACAATCACGACGAGTGAGGAAGCAGACATCGCAATCGCGGCAATCAGAGGCGTCACGTAACCTGCCACCGCCAGTGGAATCGCGATGATATTATAGCCCGTGGCGAGGGCGAAATTTTCTTTGACCAGACGCTGCGCCTTTTTGGCGATACGCCAGGCGTCCGTCACCGGCGCGAGCAGACTTCCTTGAAACACAATATCGGCAGCGTTTTGCGTAATATCGGCAGCGCTGGCCGGCGACATCGATACGGTTGCGCTGGCAAGCGATGGCGCATCGTTGAGGCCGTCGCCGACCATCAGTACCTGCTCGCCTGCTGCTTTGAGCGCTGCAATTCTTTCGGTTTTCTGAAGTGGGCTCAGCGCGCCTGCAAACTCGGTGATGCCAAGCTGCACTGCCATTGGCGCAGTGACCTCCTGCCGGTCACCCGAGAGCAGCAACGTCTTAATACCAGACGCGTGTAGGGTGGTAATGACATCCTTCGCATCCGCGCGCAGCTGATCTAAAAACGTGAACCGCACCGGCGGCTTGCCTTCGACAGCAAGCCAAAGTTCGAGCGTATTTTCTGCATCACTGGCAAGATTCGTTGCCCAGCTTCGTTTGCCCAGACGCACGCCTTCCGCCTCAAGGCCGCAGCCTTGAATTTCCTTCACCCCACGTTGAGGCTTCACGTTCGGGCACGCCTGCAGCAATGCCTGCGAGAGCGGGTGTTTGCTGCTGGCTGCGAGCGATGCTGCACGCTCCAAATCCTCACGGTTTAATCCAGCAGTTTCAAGTACCGGTTTTCCCAGCGTGAGCGTGCCGGTTTTATCAAACACCACTTGTGTGATGCTCGCCAAACGCTCCAGTGCGCTGGCGCTTTTAAGCAAGATACCACGGCGCATCAGCGCGCTGCTGGCGATCATCTGCACTACCGGCACTGCCAGCCCCAGCGCGCACGGGCAGGTGATAATCAGCACGGTGGCGGCGTAGAGCAGGGCAACTTGCCACGCGATATGGCCTACGAAAAACCAGCCGATAAACGTTGCCGCCGCCAGTGCGTGAACGGCGGGCGTGTACCAACGCGAAATCCGGTCGGCCAGGGTGACATAGTGCGCCTGCGATTGTTCGGCGGTTTCCATCAGCGTGACAATTTCGGCGAGCACCGAGCGCGCGTGCGGTTTGGTGATGGTGATTTTCAGTACCCCATCGACCGAAGTGGTGCCCGCAAATACCGTATCGCCAACCTGTACTTTTCGTGGAATTGTCTCACCCGTCATCAGGCTGGTATCCAGCGAGGCTTCGCCTTGAATCACCACGCCGTCCGCACCAATTTTTTCACCCGCCGCCACGCATAACACCATGCCGGGCACCAGTTCACTAAGCGGCACATGCTGTATGCCAGAGGCGGTTTCAATCACCGCGCTGCCGCTCATCATCTGCAGCAAATCATGCGCCGCAGAGCGCGCCCTGCCGCGCGCCCGTGCCTCAAGGTAGCGGCCAATGAGCAGGAAGAACAGCAGCATCACCGCGGAGTCAAAATAGGAATGCTGACCAAAGGTGATGGTTTCGTACAGACTCATCAGGCAGGCTAAAATCACCGCAATGGAAATCGGTACATCCATATTGGTGCGACGCTTCTTGATGGCCGCCAGTGCCGAGCGAAAAAATGGCCTGCCGCAATAGGCCACGGCAGGAAGGGCAATCGCCGCTTGCACCCAGTGGAACATGGTGCGCGTTGCCATGCCCATTTCGGCAGCCTCGCCACTCCATAGCGGTACGGAAAACAGCATCAGATTGCCGCTGGCAAAGCCCGCCACACCCAGGCAGCGCAGCAAAAAGGCTAGCTCTTTCTGCTCGCCATGCCGCAAGGTTTCCGGATCAAACGGGTTGACGCGGTAGCCTTTGGCTTCCAGCGCACTTAGGTACTCAGAAGCTGCCGATGTTTCGCCGCGCCAGCGCAGCAATAAACGCTGCGTAGACAGGTTAAGGCGGGCATGCAGCACCCCTGGCATTGCCAGCAAGGTGCGCTCAACAATCGCGACGCATCCTGCGCACTGCAATCCGCTTACCAATAGGTGAAGCTGATGCGACCCGTCGCTCTCAGTGATGATAAACGCGTCAGCGTGGTGCATCATGTGCTGCAACCACGAGGCGCTGAGAAAATTGCACCGCTTGCCCTTGATGCTGCGCATACACGCGCACCTGCCATAGTCCGGCAGCAGGCAAGGAAAGGGGCGCTTCACCGCGGTGCAGCGTGATGGCAACATCCATCCCCTCTTGGGTTGGGCGCACGAGCACCGCCTTCATGGTTGCAGGCGTTATCTCTTCGCCTGTTGCGTTATAAAGTCGTGCGCTGAGTAGCTGGTTTTCCAGCGAGATGTCTGCACGAAGGCCAAGTGCTTGCTGCGCCTTGTCTGCCTCTACGACCTGATTATACGCCAGGCCTTTGGCATAGGCGTGCTCGGTCACCACACCGCGGTGGCT
Organism: Alphaproteobacteria bacterium; assembly: GCA_022841525.1. Lineage (GTDB taxonomy): Bacteria > Pseudomonadota > Alphaproteobacteria > Rickettsiales > UBA3002 > JALHRI01. The sequence goes on from JALHRI010000013.1 coordinate 32,320, forward strand.
GCGCGTGGCCAGCGTAATCATCACCGCGTTCATACAGAAAATCAGTCCGAAGAACGCTGCAAAATATAAAAACATCCGCCGACCGGTTAGCATGACCCTACCTTTACCTGCTCATAAAAATACTGGGTTCTTCTGCGATTTCTTTAGCGCTTTTGGTGGTCACCGTGAAGCGAATTTCCTGACGCGCACGGCCTTGTGGCGGCGCGCTTATAAACACACGAAACTGACCCACACTTCCGGCAAACACATGCAGACGCGAGGCATCCAATTCCTGACTGGTTTTGACCTGTAGCGCGGCATCTTCAAGCCCATGAGTGGCGAGGGAGACTTCGATATCTTCATGGCTTTTATTGAGCACATGCACATCATATCCGTTACGCACCCGCCCATCGGAAAGTTTGACGAACAGGGGGTTTCGGTCGTGAATGACGTTAAGATCGAGCGCGCTGCGCGTAAATAGTTGATAGAGCATGAGACCGCCCACCAGCGAGATAATTCCCGCATACCAGAACGTACGCGGCCTCAGCAGGGTGAAGCGCTGCTTGCTTTCGGTGTCGTAGCGAATCAGGCCGCGCGGCAGACCGATTTTATCCATCACGTTGTCGCAGGCATCGATGCACAGCCCGCAGGCGATGCATTCCATTTGCAATCCCTCGCGGATATCAATCCCCATCGGGCAGACGACGACGCACGAATCGCAGTCAATGCAGTGGCCGCGCCCATCCCACGGGGTGCCGGCTTTATGTTTACCACGAGGCTCGCCGCGTTTTTCATCGTAGGCGATAATCAGCGTATGTTTATCAAACATCGCTGACTGAAACCGCGCGTAAGGGCACATATAAGTGCATACCTGTTCGCGCGCGTACCCCGCCATCAGATAGGTGGAAAAGGTGAGGCCAAGAATCCAGCCGCCGACACTCCACGGCACATCGAAATGCATAATGTGCTCAAACAAGGTTGGCGCGTCGTTAAAATAAAACACCCACGCGCCGCCCGTGCATAAACCAATGAGCAGCCATAGGAGATGGGTGAGGCTTTTCTTGCCGATTTTTTCTAGTGTCCACGGTGATTCGTCGAGTTTTTTGCGGGCATTGCGGTCACCCTGCACCAGGCGCTCCACCCAGACAAATAAATCCGTCCAGACGGTTTGTGGGCACGCATAGCCGCACCACACACGGCCAAACAGCGAGGTGACAAAGAACAATCCCACGGCCGCTAAAATCAGAATGCCGGTGATGTAATAGACTTCCTGCGGCCAGATCTCTAGCCCGAAAAAGTAAGCGCGGGTATTCGCCATGTCGATGAGAATCGCCTGATCTGGAGCGCCTTCGCCACGATCCCAGCGCAGCCACGGTGCGCTGTAGTAAATGGTCAGCAGCGCCACCATCGCCACCCATTTGAGCTTACGAAAACGTCCCCACACACGGCGCGGGTAGATTTTCTTTTGCTTGGCAAATAGCTGGATGTCTGTATCGCTCATGATGATGCGTAAGCGCGCTTACTCTCCCCCACCAAGCGAATGGACATAAATGCTCAGCTGCTTGATGGTCTCTTCGCTCAGACGGCCTTCCCATGCGGGCATCACGCCATGACGCGGCGCACGAATCTGCTGTGCAATTTCTGCCTTGCTACCGCCGTAAAGCCAGAGTGCATCGGCCAGATTGGGGGCGCCGTATTCGCGACCACCCTTGCCCTCTGCGCCGTGACATACGGCGCAGTGCTGCGCGTATAAGGCAGCACCTTCTTCGCTAGCAGCAGATGTATCCGAAAGCGACGCCACGTACGCGGCGAGCTGCTCGATTTCTTCTTTTTTGAGCATGTCGCCAAATGCCGGCATCATGGCGTTTCTGGCCTCTGGATGGCCGGAGCGAATGCCCACGTTCAAGGTGTGATGAATCTCCGCAAGCGTGCCGCCCCAAATCCAGTCATCGTCATTCAAATTGGGGTAACCGGCAGCGCCTTCCGCACCGGTGCCGTGGCAGGCAGCGCAGTTTTCCTTGTACATCGCTTTGCCGCCGGCCAGTGCAAACGCATAAAGCTCCGGGTCTTTGGCGATATCTTCAAGCGCCGTATCGCTTAAGCGTTGGGCATACACACCGCGACGGGCGATAATTTCCTGCTGCTCACCTTCGAGTTTTTTATATTGTGTCCAGCCGAACGTGCCGGGGGTGCCGCCGCGTTCGCCGCTGCCTGAAAGCGTTGGCCATGAAGGGTAGACAATAAAATACCCTACCGACCAGATGACGGTGATGAAAAACACCCACAGCCACCAGCGCGGCGCGGGATGGTTGAGCTCTTTTAATCCGTCCCACTCATGGCCGGTGGTTTCTACGCCGGAATGCGCATCAATGTCTTTGTCATGCTTATCGGTCACGACGATCCTCCATCAGCGGAATACGGCCATTGGCCTCGTGGGTGTGCTTAGCCGACGGACGGTAAGCGTAAAACGCCGCCAGCAAAAAAATCACGAAAAAGAAAATCAAACTCGCGGTGGGTGCGTAAGCGTAGATGAGGTTCACATGCCCTCCTTCGTGGTCAGTTCGTAATCTTTAATGTCAGCCAGCGTGCCCAGTGCCTGCAAATAGGCGATCAGTGCGTCCATTTCAGAGACAAAGTGCGGCTGGCCGTCAAAATCACGGGCGTTGACTTTCTCGCCGTAGCGCTCGGTCAGACCGCTCGTATCCGAATCGTTGTGCGCCTGCGCCATCGCATCGTTATAGGCTTGCTCCACCATCGCATCGCTATAGGGCACACCCACGATTTGCTGCGCACGCATTAAACGTTTGAGCGAGACCAAATCCGCCCCGCGCTCGAGCATGAAACTATAGGCGGGCATAATCGATTCAGGCACCACATCGCGCGGACGTTTCATGTGCGCGGCGTGCCACTCATCGGAATATTTGCCGCCCACGCGCGCCAGATCTGGCCCGATACGTTTGGATCCCCATAAAAACGGATGGTCATACATGCTTTCTGCCGCCAGCGAATAATGGCCGTAGCGTTCCACCTCATCGCGCAGCGGGCGAATCTGCTGGCTGTGGCACGACGAGCAGTTCTCGCGCATGTAAATCTGCTTACCCACCAACTCCAGCGGCGTGTAGGGGCGCATGCCGGAAACTTTCTCAATCGTGGTTTCAATCCGAAAGAGCGGGACGATTTCCACCAGCCCGCCAATCAACACCACGACCACGATAAAGATCAGCAGCAGGATCGAGTTTTTCTCAAGTTTGGTGTGATGTTTAAGCATAAAAAACCTCGTTGTCTTGAGGGGAATTAGAATCTAAGTAGGGAGTCATATGGCAATTCGTATTCCTCCTCACGCAGGGCAAATTCTCATTTGCGACTATCATGGATTTGTGATCCCAGAAATGGTCAAGCGCAGACCGGCAATCGTCATTTCTCCAAAGCCACGCAGAGACATTGGGTTGTGCACCATTGTTCCCCTCAGCACCACTCCACCGAGAATTATCGAAAGGCATCACGTGCAGATCAATCTTCCTCAAGAACTTTTTGCGCACGCTGGCCTTGAGGAATGTTGCTGGGCTAAATGCGACATATTCAATACACTCAGCCTCGCACGGCTTGACTTGTTCCGCCTCGGTAGAAACACGGACGGAAAGCGACGTTATAGCCATTACTGCATTGATGCGATGACCCTTGACGCTGTACGGAGGGCCGTCTTCTCCTGCATCACCGGCGTATCTTGACTTTTGCATTATCTTGTGGGAAGATTCAGTCGTTTCCTCCGTACGGTAACCCTGTACGTCGAGGCTCAAGACCTCTTCGGGGGCCACTGCGCCAACAGGCGATAACCAAGCCCGCGCGCAGTGCAGTCTGATCTCAGAGCCGCGCCTGATGGATGCCATAGGCGCGGTTTTTATTGGTGCAACGCTATGCATAATTTACCTTCTTGCCATCTGCGCACTGGCAGGTGGCGCATTGCTTCGAGCACCCCGTAATGGTTCGGTAGCAGTTATAGATCATGATCCCCATGCCGATTAGATACAACAGCCCACCGAGCGCGCGGATCAGGTAGTAGGGGTGCATCGCCTCCACGGTTTCGATGAAGGAATATTGCAGGAAGCCCATGCTGTCATAGGCGCGCCACATCAGGCCTTGCATAATGCCTGCCACCCACATCGCGGTGATGTAGAGCACAATGCCGATGGTGGCGACCCAAAGGTGAATGTTCACCAGCCGCATCGAGTAGAGCTCCTTTTTCTTCCACAACACCGGCACCAGATGATACAGCGCACCGAAGCTGATAAACGCCACCCAGCCCAGCGCACCGGAATGTACGTGACCAATGGTCCAGTCGGTATAGTGCGAGAGGGCGTTGACGGTTTTGATCGACATGAGCGGGCCTTCAAATGTACTCATCCCGTAAAATGCGAGCGAGACAATCATGAAGCGCAGCACCGGATCATCGCGCAGTTTGTTCCACGCACCCGATAGCGTCATCACCCCGTTAATCATACCGCCCCAGGAAGGCATCCACAGCATGATGGAAAAGGTCATGCCGAGCGTTTGCGCCCAGTCTGGCAGCGCGGTGTAATGCAGATGGTGCGGCCCCGCCCAGATATAAATAAAAATCAGCGACCAGAAATGCAGGATCGAAAGCCGGTAGGAATAGACCGGTCGCTCGGCACGTTTGGGGATGAAATAATACATGATCCCCAGAAAGCCGGCGGTTAAGAAAAACCCGACCGCGTTATGGCCATACCACCACTGAATCAGCGCGGATTGTACCCCGCCCCAAAGCGGCACGCTGGCACTATCGGTGATCGAAAGCGGCACGCTCACGCCGTTGACCAAATGCAGCACCGCCACGGTCGCGATGAAGGCAAGGAAGAACCAGTTTGCCACGTAAATATGCGGTTCCTCGCGCTTGGCAAGCGTCATCAGGAAAATCAGTAAATACGCGACCCACACCACCGTGAGCCACAGATCGGCGTACCATTCAGGCTCAGAATATTCTTTGTTCTGCGTAATGCCCAGCACATAACCCAGTGCTGCCATCACGATGAAGGCCTGATAGCCCCAGAAGGTAAAATTGGCGAGCTTGTCATTCCATAGTCGGGCATGACACGTGCGCTGTACAATGTGATACGAGGTGGCAAACAGCACGCAGCCACCAAACGCAAAGACCACGCCTGACGTATGCACAGGGCGCAGGCGGCCAAAGGTAAAATACGGTTCCAAATTGAGATCGGGAAACGCCATTTGCAGCGCAATCACCAGCCCCACCAGCATGCCGACAAAGCCCCAGAACATCGCGGCGATGGTGAATTTCTTGACGATGTCGTCGTTATAAATGGGCGCAGTGCGCGTGGGAGTTTGCATCTCTTACCTCACTTCTTTTGCTGCCAGCGCCAGTAACGCCAGCCCGTTAAACGCCATGCCGTAACGGCCTATGCCGCGCATGGCATCTCGCCATTTAAGGGCAAGCATTGCCACCCCACCACTTGCCACCAGTAACGCTGGAATGGTGCCCAGCACAAACAGCCACATGGCCACCATGGCGGCCAATGGACTTGCAAGCGTTGCGGCCATCATCATCGCCGCATAAATGAGGCCGCAGGGCATAAAGCTCATCAGCGCCCCGCGCAAAAAACCGTTCTCTGGCGCAGTGGACAGCAGCGGATGCCGGCTTGGCACCAGCGCGCTGACTAAAAACAACCCGCCAGCGATGACCATCATCGCCGCCGACACTCGCGGCCAATAACTTGCCGTGGTGAGTTGTTTTGAAAGCAGCGCTGCAAAAAAGCCAAGCATACCATAGGCAACAAGCCGACCCACATGATACTGCCACTGCGATGCGGCGCTCATTTTTTTACCGCAGCTTCCGCCGCAGGCTGACTGGCATGCGACCACCGGCCCGCACATGATGAGGCAGTGGGTGAGGCTACCCATCAGCCCTCCCAGAAAAAATACGGCAAACATGCCCCCACTTTGGGAAAACGCGGCCGAACAATGTGCGAGTAATGCTTCCATCCAACACCTTAATTCGAAGCACTTTATAATTAAGGCGTTCTAGCGCCTTGATTTGAGTCAAGACCAGAGTTGCTTCTATCGCAATGCGTTGGAACGGTAGGTAAGAATTGAGGAACGATAGGTTCGAATGGCACAATACTGGCTGGGTAAAAGTCTGTTTAGAAAAATGCTTCTCAGTAGCCCAGAAAAATAAGCAAAGAACATGTCTTGCTTCTTACTGTGGGCGCATCATAAAAAATCCAATGCAGATTCTACGTTGAAATCCCTGGTGGGTTTGAGCAGTATCACTATGTAGGGAGTAGAGTTTTGAGCCAAACAATCTGCCAGCGCTGCGTGATGGATACCACCGATCCGAACATCGTGTTTTTTGGGGCGGAGGGCTGCAATCACTGCATCGCCGCCACCGCAAGGCTGGCCAAGGATGTGCCGCCCGATTCTGATGTTGACGCGCGGCTTGCCGAATGCGTCGCATGGGTCAAAGCGCGCGGCAAAGCTAGGCGCTATGACGTGCTGCTGGGTATTTCTGGCGGGGCCGACTCGTCCGTACTCGCGGTGGAGGCGATGAAGCTGGGGTTACGCCCACTGGCCGTGCATGTCGATAATGGCTGGAACTCGGATTTGGCAGTCAGCAACATTGCCGAGCTGCTCAAGCGCCTCAATATCGACCTCGTGACGAACGTGTTGCAGTGGGACGAAATCCGCGACATGCAGCGCGCCTATCTCAAAGCGGGTGTGGTGGATATTGAGTGTGTCGCGGATCACGCGATTATCGCAACGTTATATAAGACGGCGGCGAAGCACGGCATCCCCACCATTTTGGCGGGCACGAATGTGCGTACGGAATCCATCCTCCCCACCGCATGGGTGCATGATAAGCGCGACGGTAAAAGTGTGCGGGCGATTCATCGCCGCTTCGGCACGGTGAAGTTGAAGCACTACCCATTCCTTTCACCGCTCGAACTGCTGACGGCGATTTTCATCCGCAAGATTCGATTCGTGCCGTTACTCAACTATCTGAAATACGACATAGACGCGGCCATTGCGAAACTCGAGTCTGAGTATGGCTATCGCCCCTATGCGCGCAAGCATGGCGAGTCGCGCTTCACGCGCTTTTTCCAAGAATATATTTTGCCGACGCGTTGGGGTATCGACAAGCGTAAGGCGCATCTTTCGAGTCTTATCGTGAGCGGCGCGATGACGCGTGAACAGGCGCTCGAAGCACTTAAAAAGCCGCTTTATGAGCTGCAGGAGCAGGAATCCGACATCGAATATATCTGCAAAAAGCTGGGCTTTACCCGCGCTGAATTTGACGAGTTGATGGCGCAGCCCAAAGCGCGTCACCGCGATTTTGCGAATAATGCTTGGATGTTCGATATGAACAATCCTATAACGCTGATGATAAGATGCTTCGCGCGTGGCGGGACATAATATGAAGATACTCAACAGTTTTATTTCGCAATTCAGCTTGCTGCTGCGCTCGGTAAAAGTCGAAGCGCGCGCGCAACATGCAGGCACCGTACTTGGCATGTTCTGGATTGTGCTTGGGCCATTCCTACTACTCTCGCTTTATGCGGTGATTTACTCGGTCATCTTCGATATTCGTGTACCCAATTTCTCGCGCGCCGAATATGTGCTCAACGTATTTTCTGGCCTCGTCTTATTCCTTGCTTTCTCACAAGCCATGGCGACCTCCACCAACGCGCTACAAAAAGAAGCCAAGCTGGTCTTCAGTAATTTCCCTGCCGAGTTCATTCCCACCAAGGCAGTCATCGTTTCCTATCTTGTGTTGCTACCTGCCACCGCCTTCGTATTGATAGGCGATGCCGTCTTCTCCAAACCAAGCTGGCATTTGCTGCTGCTACCAGTGGTGGCGCTTTTTCAACTTATGTTCTCGATTGGTCTTGGTTGTTTGCTTTCACTACTCGGCCTCGTGATGCGCGATGTTAGCTTCATCATCCAATATCTCGTGATTGCGATGCTGGTCGTGACACCCATCGCCTACACGCCCGACATGGTTCCTGCCTCAATTAAACCGCTGCTTTACATAAACCCGCTCTATTATTTTGTCTCGGCGAATCAGCATCTGATTCTGATGAATACATTGCCACCGATGATTGAAATAGTTTTGGGTGCGGGGCTCTCGGTCGCCATGCTGCTGATTGGCGTGGCGCTTTTCAAGCGTGCCCGCATGGCGATGTTGGACCTACTCTAATGACGACCGCTATCGCAATTGAGGGGGTGAGCAAGCATTACCCCGTATTCAGCCATCCGTGGCAGGCGGTGAGATATCTCTTCGGCGTTATCAAAAACGGCACCACGCGCATTCCCAAAGGCACGCATGCTGTCGCCGCACTCAGTAATGTAAATTTGACCATTGCACGCGGTGAACGCATCGGTGTGATTGGCCGCAACGGCGCGGGTAAATCCACGCTGCTCAAACTCATCGCGGGGGACTTTACACCGACTGAAGGGCACTTCACGATTGATGGCAATGTCTATTGCCTGCTGCCAGGTTCGGTGAGTTTTTCCTTCGAACAAACGGTGGAAGAAAATGCGCGCCAGCATCTGAGTTATCTTGAATTGAGCGCGGCGGATATGGCCGCGCGCCTCAAAGAAATTGAGAATTTTGTCGAGCTGGGCGAATATTTCCACCAGCCCGTCAAAAACCTTTCGTTGGGGATGCGCATCCGCGCTGAGTTCGCAGTCGCCACTTCGCAAACGGCGGATATCGTCGTCATCGACGAGGTGCTCGGCGCAGGTGATATTTACTGGTCGGAGAAAATCGCCCGCCGCATGGAGCAGCTTTGTGCAGGCGGCACCACATTACTACTGGTGTCTCACTCGCTCGATCAGATTAACCGCTACTGCGAGCGCGCCGTGTGGATCGAGCGCGGCAAAGTTGTGATGGATGGACCAACCTTAGAAGTCACCAAACGCTATGAAGGGTTTTTGGAGCGCCTGAGTTGGCAGACGCAGGATGTGGATGATAAAAGCGTCACCATCGAGAACGTTGCTGCACAGATGGGCGACGAGATTCTACCCGATAGCGGCCAGCAGGTCATCCGTTGGCCAGGGCGTGGCGATGTACTGATTACAGGTGTATGGCTGAACGGTGAGGGCGCCAATGCACTTGAGTTGAATGAGAGTGACGCTCTCAGCTTCCGCATTATATTACGTGCGCAAAAGCCTGGCCATCACAGCCTACGCTATCTGCTTACCTTCTGGGACACATACGGCAAACGCACTGGCGTGATGGAGAACGTCGACGACAACGTGCAGTTTGGTGATTCGTTGACTCACGAAGTCACCGTAAACCGCGCGCAGATTGGGCTTGCTGCAGGGCATTACTTCATCACCATCAGCCTGAAAGACGCGCAGGCCTGCTTGGCTACGACACTGGAAAGTCAGATCCGACTTGATGTGCTCTATCGGTCGTTCAAAATTACAGTAAAATCCTCGACATTTCATAGACATGATGGGTTCCAGCCGATATATAGGCTCCGAATTTCGTAAGAGGTTTCTCAAGGAGCTTGAATGTTAACCGAATACGCTAAAAAGCAGATTTTGCTGAAACCACGCTATCGCCAGTCGTGTGCTGCACTCGGTGCAGTACTCAACCGTGCGGGTTATGCACTGATTGTCGCATCACGCAATCTGGTGCGTTTCATGAACCACCATGTCACGCACGAAGCGTCGGACTGGTTTGTGCATG
>JALHRI010000014.1 GCA_022841525.1 Alphaproteobacteria bacterium
TATCTGTTGAGAATCAAGAGTATTTCAAGGCTTATCTGGCGACTCTTGCGGAAAGAATGCACGGGAGCGGTGTTTTGGCTAGTTTAGAAGATAAAGCCTATCCAGGCCATGTTCAAGTGTTGATGACGATTGAGGATGCTTTCCGCAAGGGTGAATTACCCAATGTAAAGAATTTATACGCTGCTTTTGCTGTGGGGATTGCGGCATACGCAAAACCAGAAACGTTGCCACCGCCAGAAACCATTCTAAAGCCTGCCACCATAGAATTTAAACCGCTGCCAGCATTGCTGAAAGAAATTAATATATCTGCGCTAGCGGTTAGTTCAGATAATTATGCGGCAGCGAGTTCTAGGGCAAAGCTGGAATCAATAGCTGGGCGCCTGTCCGCACTTTCACAAGCAGATGCAGTTAGCCTAAAAGTAGAAGCATTGAAAGCAGGCTTGTCTGACTTTCTTAAGAATCCAGTAAGGAAGGTAAGGATTATACAAGGCCTCTGCGACAATAGCGAAAAAGCTTACAATGCTGCGTTGGTGAAAAGCGAAAGAGCCTTAAAGTTGTCTATGGTCGCGGCGTTCGCAAATAACACGTTGCCTCAATTTTTAAATGCGCAGTGCAATGCAATGACAACGGATCCTTTGCACGGCGCATTTAAAGCATCGGGTATCTTGCTCCCACAGCATGAAGCGCTGAAGCAGTGTATTGATTCAGAAGAGTTTCATGCGCATTTAAGGCAGTTGTTACAACGAAATGATCCTCAGGTTGCTTCGCTGAGTACTATAGCGGGCAAGCTGGCTGATTATTTGGTTTACGGTGATATGGGTGTTTCAGAAAAAAAAGCCGCTAAGCCTGCCCCTGCTACTGTTGCTGATGGTCGCGCGTTAGCGGGCGCGCCTGAGAAACTTCCGCCCGCCAGCCGACGTTCTTGGTTTGAAGGATTAGAGTCTGGTGCGAGCGGTGGCACTTCCCTCGCCTAAACCCGCTTCACCTTCTCACCCTTTTTCCGCTCGGATGCGGATTTGAGCTGGCCGCAGGCAGCCATAATATCTTGCCCGCGCGTTTTGCGAATCGGGCTTGCGATACCAGCGGCAATCAGCTCGCGGCCAAAGGCGTGGATGCGGTTATTGCTCGAGCATGTGTACGGTGACCCCGGCCAGGGATTAAACGGAATCAGGTTCACCTTGGAGGGAATGCCCTTCAGCAACTTCACCAGCGCGCGCGCATCTTCCACCGAATCGTTGACGCCGTCTAACATCACATACTCAAACATGATCCGGCGCGAGGGCACAATCTTCACATAATCGCGGCAGGCATCCAGCAGCTCGGCGATCGGATATTTGCGGTTGATGGGTACGATTTCATTGCGCAGGTCATCGCGCACCGCGTGCAGCGACACCGCCAGATTCACCCCCGTGCGCTCACCCAGTTCGCGGATTTTAGGCACCACGCCGGAAGTAGACACCGTGACTTTACGTTTGGAAAATGCCAGCCCATCCGGATCGGTGAGAAGGTTACAGGCACGCACGACATGCTCGAAATTAAACAACGGCTCGCCCATGCCCATAAAGACGATATTGGTGAGTTTTTTTGTAGCTTCGGCCGAGGACATCCTGTCCTGGCCTGCGCGGCGCTCAGGGCTGGCGCGGTCTGCTGACCGCGTTTTGGTAGCTTCGGCCGAGGAGGTGCTTCCCCAATCGTGCAAATCATCCTTCGCCATCAGCACCTGGGTGATGATTTCCGATGCCGTTAAATTACGCACCAGATTCTGCGTGCCGGTATGACAAAACGTGCAGGCCAGCGTGCAGCCCACCTGCGAAGATATGCACAGCGTACCGCGCGGCGCATCGGGGATGTAGACGGTTTCCACCTCGCGGCCATCGGCAAATTTCACCAGCCATTTGCGCGTATTATCAAACGAGACCGCGTTTTTGCTCACGCCTGCGCGGGCGATGGAGACGTGCTGCGCCAGTAGCTGTTGTGTGGGTTTGTTGATGGTATGCATCGCGGAAAAATCAGTGACGCCTTTGTTGTAAAGCCAGCCCCAGAGCTGCTTGGCGCGAAAGCGCTCCAGCCCCATGGTGGCCATCAGGTCGGTAAGTTCGGGCAGGCTGGCGCCGATTAAGCTGGGCTTTTCGGCCATCAGCTCGGCGGTGTTATCGGCCTGTTCGGCGGTTTTGGTGATGATGGCAGCGGTGTTCATGCGCCGCTGTGTGGCAGAAATCAGCGCGTTTTACAAGATCGAAAGCCGGTAGCCCTGATCGGTCGTGACAATGGTGCAGGGCGCTGGGTTTAAGTCTTCAAGCTTTTGCCGCAGCCGGTAGAGATGGGTTTCTACCGTATGGCTCTCGGCGCCGCGGTCATAGTGAAACACGTGGGCGAGCATATCCTCGCGCGTGACAACGCTGCCGATATGCTGGTGCAAAAACGCCAGTAACTCGCACTCCATCTCCGTCAGCCGTAGCGGCGCGTGCTGCGGGTGCATCAGGGTACGGGCGTGAATACGAAACTCCCAGCCAGAGGCAAGCGGCGTATTGCCGGCAGGCTGCGTCATCAGCTGGGTGATGCGCGCCCTCCAGGCGTTAAGCCGCAGCGGGGCAGCGATGGGGTAGATGCGTCCATCTTCCGCCACATGCGGATCGCCGCCGAGCAACAGATAACGGCAATCCTCTTCCAGCGCTTCAGGCAAGTGACAGCAGAGCACCCAGCGCTGCCCATGGGCGGATTCAGGCAGTGCATCCGCTATGAGCGAGAGTAGTAAGGACAGATGCGCCGGTGTATGTGCGGCGACTTCAGGGCGCATGGCTTAAGGCCTCAACCAGCTGGGGGATAGTAGACCCGTGGTCGAGATCGTCTCTGAAGCGCTGGTTTTGGGAAGTGGCAGCACACGAAGGAACGCAGCGTTAAGCACGAGCACAAGCAGCACACAGAGCATCATGAAGGTGCTGCGCTGCATCGGGGTGCGCACGGGCTCATCTACCAAAGGCTGGACAATGATTTCGGTGTGGCTGATGATCTGTGGTGCGGGTACACTGCGCCAATGCGGCGGCGGCGCCGTGCGTTTCGGGCGAGCACTCGGCGCAGCGTTTAGAGTACCAGCGGCGATGTTCGCATCCGCATGTTGGGTAGATAGTGCAACAACCATAGCGGCATCTTAATGCGCGCGAACCTGTCTTAGAAGCATAATCTTTGAATTTCTTGACGCATGGCCGCAAGCAGGTCAGCTTCAGTGGCATGAGTACGCCAATCTCTCCCCACCTGACCCGTAGCCGCGTGGTGCAGGCCAGCGAACAAGCCATTCGCACGATTGCCACGCGCGGTTTTAGCCTCACGCCACCGCTGTACACGGTGTTTTTTGCCTATGCGATGGGAAGCCCGCCTGAGATCAGGCAAGCGATTGATGCGGCAGATCTGATGGGAGAGGCGCTCGAGGAAGAAGCGCTGCTGGTGCTTTATCAGCAATATTTAAGCGAGCCTGCACAGCAAAGTGAGATTGTCGGTTATTCCGCACCGATTGTCGAAAATGTGGTCGATCATCTTTTTGGTACGCTGGAGAAATTGCGCGAGGAAAATACGCGCCATGTCAGCGATCTGATTGGACATATTCAGCGCCTTGATCATACCCCGCTGAGCGAAGTCGAGCTGCGCAGCTTCGCGGAATCCGCCGTGGAAACCGCCATGATGTTGCAGGCCGATAGCGACGCGCTCGCCGAGGCGCTGAGCGCTTCACGTAGCGAAATCGATGAGCTGCGTCGCGATTTGGCGCTGCGCACGCAGGAATCGCAGCGCGATTTTTTAACCGGTGCCTATAACCGCAAAGCGTGGGATGAGCGTTTGGCAAGCGAACTTGCAAAGCCCGTGCGGTTCGCCCCACTCAGCGTTGCGCTGATCGATATTGATCATTTCAAACGTATCAATGATCAGTTCGGTCACGCTGCCGGCGATGAAGTGATTCGCCGCGTCGCGCGCACCATTTTGGATAGCATTAAGGGGAAAGATATGCTGGCGCGTTACGGCGGCGAGGAGTTCGCGCTGCTCCTTCCGGATACCCCGAAGGAAGGCGCGCTTGCCGTCAGCGAAGCCATTCGCCGCCAGATCGCGGCCATCTGGCGCGAGGCAGAAGCAGGCGGACTGGTGTGCGGCGAAGTGACCGTATCGATCGGTGTGACCTGCTTGCCTGCCCAGCAACCGTCTGAGGCGGCCGCACTGGTTGCGATTGCTGATAGCGCGCTCTATCAGGCCAAGCACGAAGGGCGTAACCGTGTGGTGTGGCGCGACGTGCCCAACCTATAACGAATACGCCCCAGCCTATACCCTAGTAAAATACTAAGGCTTGTGAGTCGCTTAGCGCTCCTTGGTTGTATTTTTACCCGGTGCCCTAAGTATTAACATCTGCTTAAGAACCGATAAACATTTATTAAAGCAATGAATTATAATAATTAACTTGGCTGACGCCTTCAAATTTGTTATACAACCTCAGGTAGGAGATTTTGTATGGCACATGTCTTACTTGTAGAAGATGAAGCACCGTTTCGCGAAGATATTGCCCATTATCTGCGCCTTAAATCGTACGATGTCACCGAAGCAGCGGGCGGTGAAGAAGCCATTAACCGCCTGCAGCACGAACATTTCGATGTGGTGCTGTGCGACATCATGATGCCGGGGACGGATGGCTACCATGTGCTCAAATATCAGCGAGCCTTTGAAGGGGTGAATCGGGCGGCGGCTGCCACGCCGTTTATTTTCTTAACGGCACTGGCCGATACCGGCGATCAGATTTTAGGCCGCGAACTTGGCTGCGATGATTTTTTAAGTAAGCCCGTTGATTTTGATTTGCTCAGTACCACGCTGAGCACCAGGCTCGCTGCCCAGCGTGAACGCCTGAGGGCACATGAATACCAGCAGCGCACGCTGTGCAGCGCCGTGCAAGCCGTCTACGGCGAGGAGCTACTAATTCCCGCCCAGCACATGATGCAGCTGGTGAGCTATCTTGAGCATATCAGCGAAGAAGATTCCGCTGCGGCGCTACAAAAACTTTTGCCGCATGTGAAAGAGATTGCGGGTAAGCAACTGCACACCACCCATCTGCTCAAAGATGCTGAGCATTTGGCGCATCACTTAAGCGTCCACGCCAGACCCCTAATACTAGGTGAGGAATTCAAGCGCAGCGCCGAACTGACGCTTAACCGAAATGACATGGGCTCCAAGCTGCAGATTAAACTAAGCCATACCGTCACCATCAGTAGCGACGATGCACTGATCACCCGGCTGATGCATGTGCTCGTGACCCATTGGCCGCAAGATAGCCTCACGCTTACGATCAACAGGCAAGGCACAGATGCGGCGCTGATTTTTTCAACGAATGATCCATCCGCCTGCACCTTAGGCCACAGCCTGACGCAGTTGCTCACCATGAAAGAATGCCAGCCGCTAGAGATGCTCAGCGCACTGTATTACGCCGATCAGTTCGCCCGCGCGCATCACGGGCAGGCGCTGATCACGCTGAGTGGGCGCACGCCGCAACAGGTGAGCTTGCTCTTGCCAACGGCAGTGCTGCAGTAGCATGAGAAGGTACTGTTAGTGACGCTGAGTAAGCGTGCGCACTAAGCCGTAGGCCGCCACGGCGGACCAGGCACATTCCATCACAAACACCGGCAAATTCCACTGCGCGATCAGCGAGATCATCACCAGCAGCGCGCCGCTTAAATTACTGGCGTGAAACCGCACGCTTTCAGCCTGCCATTTGCCTAGCTGCATCATCACATACGCGCCCACAATCAACCAGACGCCGACGAAGCCTGCGATGGTAAACACGGTATTCATGCGCGCGTCTTACGCTGCAGGATTAAACTGCGCAGGCTGATAGCAATCCAGACCAGTTGTGCGGCAATGCCCGGCCAGTTGACATCAATCAGCAGCGAAAAAAGAATCAGCAGCGTGCCCACGATATTCGCTATCAGATAAGGAGGGCTGGCGCTTGCCCAACGTTTCGAGGCCAGCATGAAATACGCAATCAGCACAATCAGCACGCCTACCAGCCCGACCACTTCGTGCAGTGTCATGTTACGCGCTTTCCTTCCAGCTGACGCTGTAATACTTGCCCTTAAATCCCGCGCTGACCGAGAGTTTGCCGGTGAGGAATTTTTCTGCGTCGCGGCCAAATACCTCGTAGCGCCAGCCATGCATAAAATGGGCATCCGCCAGCGCAATATCTCCGCGGATGACTTCTTCGAGTTCATCACGGCTGGCGAGCAAACGCGGGACAATATGCGCCTCATCGCAGCGCTGCTTCAGCAGCATGCGCAGCAGTTCGCAGCAGCTTTCCTGCGCCGGATTTAAGCCTTGCGGTCTGGGATCGGCCTTCGGCCATTCTTCCTTGGGCGCAAGACGCGCATGCATCAGCACCTCCACCAGTTCGCGCATATTATCGCGCGAGACCTGATGGTGAATGCCGCGCACCTCGCGCAGATCATCTTCCGTTTCGGGCTTCATCGCAGCGACTTGTAGCACCAGCTCGTCGCGCATGATGCGCTGGACGGGGACGTTTTTCTCCACCGCCAGTCCTTCACGCCAGGCGGCCACTGCGCGTAAATGCTGCAGATATTCCGGCGCGCGACTTTTCACCCTCAGGCGCTTATACGCCAGTAGCGGATCGCTGCGGTAGCGGCGCTCTTCTATCAGCTCGGCCATGTCTTCTTCAATCCACGCCGTGCGCCCTTCTTTAGCGATGCGCTCGCGCAGTTTCGCATAAATGACCCGCAGGTGAATCACATCATCCAGCGCGTAATGTAGCTGACGATCACTCAGCGGGCGGCGCGCCCAATCGGTAAAGCGCGAGGCTTTATCGAGCGTGGCGCCTACCAGCGCGCCCACCAGTTTTTCGTAACCCACTGATTCCCCGTAACCGCAGACCATAGCGGCGATTTGTGTGTCGTAGACATTCTTAGGCATCTCGCCCATGGCGTGATAGAAAATCTCCAGATCCTGGCGGCAGGCATGAAACACTTTCACCACGTTTTCATCGCGCAGCACCTCGTATAGCGGCGCCAGATCCATGCCCTCTGCCAGCGGATCAATGGCGACGGCTTCCTCAGAAGTGGCAACCTGTATTAAGCAAAGCTGCGAAAAATAGGTGCGTTCGCGGATAAATTCGGTGTCGATCGTGATAAATGGCTCAGCCTTTGCCTTGGCCATCAGCGCGGCGAGATGTTCGGTGGTGGTGATAATGGTAGGAATTTGCATATTGCGCAGCCATAGCGGTGCGGCTATAGCGAGTGCAAGTGAAATTGTGAATCTTTGAGACTCGTTGTCATCCCGGCTTTATGCCGGGATCCCCGTGATGTTATGCACTATCGCACGGAGATCCCGGGACAAGCCCGGGATGACAGCAAGTTTTAAGAAGAATGAATGAGGTTTCTATGCATCCCTACCGTACCCATACCTGTAACGCCTTGCGCCGTGAGCATGTCGGCCAAACGGTTCGACTATCGGGCTTTGTCCACCGCACGCGCGATCACGGCCAGCTGATGTTTGTGGATCTGCGCGATCATTACGGCATCACCCAGTGCGTGGTACAGCATGGGCAGGAAGCGTTTGAGGTGATTTCAGCGGCGCGCAGTGAATCGGTGGTGACGATTACGGGCAGTGTCGTAGCGCGCAGCGCAGAGACCATTAACCCTGAGCTTTTAACGGGCGACATTGAAGTTGTGATGACGCACGCGCACATCGAATCGCTCGCCGAGCCGCTACCCATGCCGGTAAGCACCGATGCGGATTATCCCGAGGCCACGCGCCTGACCTACCGCTTCCTTGATCTGCGCCGCGAGAAATTGCACCGTAATATTGTACTGCGATCCAGTGTGATCGCCAGCTTACGCCGCCGGATGATTG
The DNA here is from genome assembly GCA_022841525.1 of Alphaproteobacteria bacterium. GTDB lineage: Bacteria > Pseudomonadota > Alphaproteobacteria > Rickettsiales > UBA3002 > JALHRI01. The sequence goes on from JALHRI010000014.1 coordinate 7,885, forward strand.
AATCGGGCTTTCAGGAATTTCAAACCCCGATTTTAACCGCGTCCTCTCCTGAGGGCGCGCGAGATTATCTGGTGCCCAGCCGCGTGCATCCGGGGCAGTTCTACGCGCTGCCGCAAGCGCCGCAAATGTTCAAGCAGCTGCTGATGGTATCCGGCTTTGACCGCTATTTCCAAATCGCTCCGTGCTTCCGCGATGAAGACGCGCGCGCGGATCGTTCTCCTGGCGAGTTTTACCAGCTCGATATTGAAATGAGCTTCGTAACGCAGGAAGATGTTTTCGCCGCCATTGAGCCGGTGCTGCATGGCGTGTTCAAAGAATTTTCTAACTGGAGTGTCACCGACTATCCATTCCCGCGCATCACCTACGACGATGCGATGTTGAAGTACGGCAGCGATAAACCGGATCTTCGTAATCCGCTCGTGATTGCCGATGTATCCGACGTTTGGGAAGGTTCGGAGTTTTCGATTTTCAACGCCGTGCTTAGCGGTGGCGGCGTGATCCGCGCGATTCCCGCGCCAGGCTGCGCCGAAAAACCGCGCAGCTTTTTTGATAATATGATCGAACTTGCCAAAGAGCACGGCGCGAAGGGTCTTGCGTACATTGGCTTTGGCGCCGATGGTGCAGGCAAGGGACCCATCGCCAAGTTTTTATCGCCGGAAAAAACGGCTGCGCTGCAGGCGCGCCTTGGCATCGGCAACGGCGATGCGGTGTTTTTTGCCTCCGGCGAGGCGCTGCACGCGGCAGGTGTCGCGGGCAAAGTGCGCACCAACATTGCAGAGCAATTAGGGCTGATCGCACAGGGCATTTACAAATTCTGCTGGGTGGTGGATTTCCCCTATTTCGAATGGAACGAAGACGAGAAGAAAATCGATTTCTCGCACAATCCGTTTTCCATGCCGCAAGGGGGCATGGCGGCGCTTGAAGGCGCGAAAACCAAGGAAGACCTGCTGGCTATTAAAGCCTTCCAGTACGACATTGTCTGTAACGGTGTCGAACTTTCCTCGGGCGCGATTCGTAATCACAAACCCGATGTGATGGTCAAAGCCTTCGAGATTGCAGGCTACAGCCGCGAGGTCGTGGAAAATAAATTCGGCGCGCTGTTTAAGGCATTCCATTACGGCGCCCCGCCGCATGGTGGCCTAGCACCCGGTGTTGACCGTATGGTGATGTTGCTTGCCAACGAGCCGAACATTCGCGAAGTGATTTGTTTCCCGATGAATCAGCAAGCGCAGGATTTGCTGATGCATGCCCCCAATACCGTGGAAGAAAAACAGCTGCGCGAGCTTCATATTCAGCTTTCCCCCAAAGCCAAGCAGGCGGTGGAAGAGCTGAAAGCCAAAACCGCGAACGCCGCGTAGCGTAAAGTGTGACTGAAGCATGACTGCGAGCAAACCAATTTTTACGCAACTACCCGAAACCATGGAAGTGGGCGATGTTGGCCCCTATCTACGTAGTCTGCGCGAGCATTATAAGCTAAACATCAACGACGTGGCACACCGTTTGCACATTCGTCCGAAATATATCGAAGCAATGGAAGCCGGCCAGTTTGATGTGATGCCTACCAAGGTGTATGCGCGCGGCTACATCGCCAGCTATGCGGAGTTTCTGGGGGTCAATCCGGCTCAGGCGGTGGAGCTGTGTTTAGGCACGGCACCAGAGAAAAAAGATGAATTTTTTATGCCGCAACGTGAGTTGAAAACCCAGCGCGGCGCGCCCAATCCGCGAGTGATGATCGCCGCACTCGCCTTGTGCATGAGCGCGGCGGCAGCGTACTTCTTTTTATTCGCGGATACTGGTACTGCGCCGGATGAGCAGGCCGAATATCAGCAGATGTCCGAGCCTGCTGCTGAACCGGTTGCCGAAGAGGTGACTACCGAGGAAACGCGGGAGATGGATCTGGTTGAAAATGAAGAAAGCGTCAGCGCGGTGCCGGAAGATCTGCTGGTACATACGCGGCAATTACTGATGCCCACCGGATCGTTGAAGCGCTGCCTTGTCCGCGGGCAGGCGCTTGCCTGCGTGCTGTACGATGAAATGACGCCGCAGCGCCGCAGTCTGGTCGATGCGCAGTTTTTATCGGCACCGGGGACACCCACTCCATGATCGCCGCGCGCCGCATCTCGCTGGCTACGCGCATTGGCCATGTTGCCATTGGTGGCGGCGCACCCGTCGTCGTGCAGTCCATGACAAATACCGATACGGCCGATATTGCAGCCACCGTCGCACAGGTAAAATTGCTGAGTGACGCCGGATCGGAAATCGTTCGCATCACGGTGAATAATGATGACGCGGCAAAAGCCGTGCCGTATATTCGTGAGCAGCTGGGCGCGCTGAACATCCCCACGCCGCTGGTCGGCGATTTTCATTATAACGGTCACCGCTTGCTCACCACCTATCCGGCCATGGCGGATGCGCTGTGTAAATACCGCATCAATCCCGGAAATGTCGGTGTCGGCGAAAAGCACGACAAGCATTTTGCGCAAATGGTGGAAGTGGCGATAGCGCAAAAAAAACCGGTGCGCATTGGTGCGAATTTCGGCTCGCTCGATCAGGCCTTGCTCGCCAAAATGATGGATGAAAACGCAAAGCTTCCATCGCCCAAAGAGGCAAACGACGTCGCGGTGGATGCGCTCGTCGCCTCCGCGCTTAGCAGCGCCGCGCACGCAGAATCGCTGGGGTTACCGGCGCACGACATTATCATTTCATGTAAAGTATCGTCGGTGCGCGAAGTGGTGAAAGCCTACCGTATGATCGCGGCGCAAAGTGCTTACGCGCTGCATGTGGGCCTTACCGAGGCGGGCATGGGATCCAAAGGCATTGTCGCATCCACCGCAGCGCTCAGCGCGTTATTATCCGAAGGCATTGGCGACACGATTCGCGTCTCGCTGACCCCTGAGCCAAACGGTGATCGCACTCAGGAAGTGCGCGTCGCGCAGGAAATTTTGCAGGTGCTCGGCCTGCGTCATTTCGCGCCGATGGTCACGGCCTGCCCGGGTTGTGGCCGCACCACCAGCACCTATTTTCAAGAGCTCGCCGGTGATATTCAAGATTATCTGCGCGCGCGCATGCCGCAGTGGAAGCGCGAGTTTGACGGTGCTGAAGCAATGAACGTGGCGGTGATGGGCTGCATTGTCAACGGCCCCGGCGAGAGCAAACACGCCAATATCGGCATCTCGCTGCCAGGCACGGGGGAATCACCGATTGCGCCGGTATTCGAAGACGGCAAGCGCACCGCCATCTTGCGCGGCGAGACGATTGCCGAGGAGTTCAAAGCCATGCTTGAGGCCTACGTCGCGCGTACCTATGCTAAGCGAAAGGAATGCGCATGAGCAAAGCCCTACAGCCCGTGCGGGGAACGCATGATTTACTTCCTGCAGAATATGCCAAACACGCGCAAGTACGCTCGCGTGTTGAAACCATCGCGCAGCGCTACGGTTACGCGCAGATGGATACGCCCATCTTCGAATTCTCTGACGTCTTTCACCGCACGCTGGGCGATACCTCAGATGTGGTCAGCAAAGAAACCTATAATTTTAATGATCGTGGCGGCGAATCGCTGACGCTCAGACCCGAATTTACCGCCGGTATTGTACGTAGTTTTATTTCCGAAGGCCTGCAGCAATATACGCCGCTGCGTGTGCTCTATCACGGGCCAGCCTTTCGTTATGAGCGGCCGCAAAAAGGCCGTCAGCGTCAGTTTCATCAGATTGGCTGCGAGCTTTTAGGCATCGCGAGCTGGCACGCAGATGTGGAAATGATTGCCCTGGCGCACGACGCGCTGGGCGCGCTTGGTTTAGGCGCGCATGTCACGCTGGAGATCAACACCCTTGGTGATAGCGACAGCCGCGCCGCCTACCGCGAGGTGCTGGTCGATTATCTGCGCGCCCATGCGCATCAACTCTCCGAGGATTCCACGCGGCGGCTGGAAAAAAATCCGCTGCGCGTGCTCGATTCCAAAGCGGAAGAAGATCGTGAGATCGTGAAAAATGCGCCGCGCCTAAGTGAACATTTGAATGCCCCGTCGCGTGATTTTTTCGCGCGCGTGAGCGATGGGTTGTCCGCACTTGGGATTGCGTGTGCGCGCAATGAATCGCTGGTGCGCGGCCTTGATTATTACAATCACACCGTGTTCGAATTCACGACCCAGATGCTCGGTGCGCAGGGCACGGTACTTGCCGGTGGTCGCTACGATGCGCTGGTGAAAACCATGGGCGGCCCCGATACTCCGGGCATTGGGTTTGCCGCCGGTATGGAGCGTTTGGTGGGTCTGCGCGATGCGCTTGGCACGCAGGCGCCCGAACCGGTCACGCTCGATGTGGCCGTGATCGCGATGAGTGAAGCGCTGGAAAACGATGCACTGAAGCTTGCCCATGAATTGCGCGCGGCAGACTTTCGCGTGGAGATGGCCTATAGCGGCAATGTCGGCAAACGCCTCAAACGCGCAGATAAACTAGGTGTTCGCGTGGCCATTGTCCTTGGCGAAGAGGAAGCCACGCGCGGTGAAGTGGTGGTGAAACATTTGGCGGATGGTACGCAGCAAACGATCAGCAAAGCTGCGCTGTTGACAGAGCTTGGCAAGCTGGTTTAAGGGCACGTGTCATCCCGCGCGCGTCGCGAGGTCACCGTGATGACGAGCAAGATAGGATAAGGCACATGAGCTTAGGAAAAAAACTCGAAGGATTGATTGCGCGGCACGACGAACTGCGTGAGGCGATTTCTTCGCCCGATAAGCTAAAAGGCGGCGAGTTTGCCAAATTATCGAAAGAATATTCTGATCTAACGCCGATTGTGGAAACCGTACTGGCGCTCAAAACCGCCGAGGAAGAACGCGCACAAGCGCTCGAGCTGCTGAAAGATCCGGAAATGAAAGCGATGGCGGAAGAAGAAATCGCCGCGCTCGATAAGCTGATCCCCAAGCTCACCAGCGATTTGCAAATTTCGCTGTTGCCCAAAGACGAGGCGGATGCCAAAAACGCGATTATCGAAGTGCGCGCGGGCACTGGCGGCGATGAAGCCGCGCTCTTTGCGGCCGATTTATTCCGCATGTATCAGCGCTTTTCTGAGCTTCAGGGTTGGAAGTTTGAAGTGCTGGAAATTGCCGATACCGGCCTGGGGGGCTACCGCGAAGCATCGGCCAGCATTTCAGGTAAAAACGTGTTTGAGAAACTGAAATTTGAATCCGGCGTGCACCGCGTACAGCGTGTGCCCACTACCGAAACGCAAGGGCGTATTCATACTTCAGCAGCAACCGTTGCCGTGCTTCCTGAAGCCGAAGAAGTCGATATTCAAATCAACGAAAACGATTTGCGCATTGACGTGTTTCGCTCAAGCGGCCCGGGCGGTCAGTCGGTCAACACCACCGATTCGGCGGTACGCATCGTGCATATTCCCACCGGTATTACCGTGCAGCAGCAGGACGAAAAATCGCAGCATAAAAATAAAGCCAAGGCGCTGAAAGTGCTGCGCGCGCGGCTGTACGATATGGAATATCAAAAACGCGAGGCAGAGCGCTCGGCGTCGCGCAAAGGGCAGGTGGGCTCGGGCGACCGCTCCGAGCGCATTCGTACCTATAATTTTCCGCAAGGCCGCGTCACCGATCACCGTATCAACTTAACGCAGTATAATTTGGACGAAGTGATGAGTGGCGGCGGCCTGAAAGATTTCTGCGACGCGCTTATCGCCGAAGACCAGGCCGAGAAACTCGCGAGCTTGAAGGAATAATTCGATGATCCGATCATCTGATGATCTGATGATCCGTGAATCGGTGATGCACTTCCTCAACACCGCCACCACTACCCTGACGCAAGCGGGCATTGACACCGCTGCACTGGATGCGCGGGTGCTGCTTCAGCATGTGCTTGATGTATCGCCTGAGTGGCTGGTGGCGCATGCGCACGCGCCGCTGAGCGAAGAGGCGCAGGCGCGCTTTAGCGCCGCCATTTCCCGCCGCGCGCGTCATGAGCCGGTGGCCTACATCACCGGCTATCAGGATTTTTGGAAAGACCGTTTTGCCGTATCTCCCGCGACGCTGATTCCAAGGCCGGATAGTGAAACCCTGATCGAGGCAGCACTCACACTCTACGCGCATCAGCCTCCTGCAACGCTACTGGATTTGGGCACCGGCACGGGCTGCCTTGCCCTTTCGCTGCTGCGCGAATTTCCATCTGCGCACGCGCTGGGCGTTGATCTTCGCGAAGACGCGCTGGCTGTGGCTTTGCGCAATGCACAAGCCTTAGGGCTTGATCAGCGCATCACCTTTGCGTGCGGCGATATGGCCGATGAAGCCAGCCTGCCTGCACTTCCTGAAACATTTGATCTTATCATCAGTAACCCGCCTTATATTCCAACCACCCAGATGCATACGCTGCCTGCAAGCGTTGGGGGGTTCGAACCGCCAAGCGCACTTGACGGCGGAACGCAAGGATTAAATTATTACGCCGCGTGTTTTAAGTGGTTGCCAAAACGTATGCATGACTCTAGTGTTTGCTTGTTTGAAGTTGGTTACGATCAGGCAGAAGATGTTGCGCTGCTGGCGAAACATCACATGACGTGCACCACACAAACCTATAACGATCTGGCGGGACATGCACGCGTGGTAAGCATCACTCGGCAAGCCAGATAAAAACAACGAGGCAAGTATGCGAAATAACAATCCGAACCGCAAAAGCGGCATGAAACATCGTCATAATAATGGCGGGCGTCGTTATAATAACGGCGGTGGATCAGGCGGTCGCTCGCAGTCGGATCATCAGAATCTCTCGCGTCAGAAACATCACGCCAGCCAGATGCGCGATAAGTTTCAGGCCCTCGCGCAGGATGCACAGCGCAGCGGCGAGCGGGTGGATGCCGAATATTATCTCCAGCATGTCGATCATTATATGCGCGTACTGGCGGACATTGCTCTCATCGAAGCGGAGCGTTACGCCCATCTGCGCGAGCAGCAGGCAAGCGCTACCGATGCTGAGGGAGCCGATGCACCCGCAGAGATGGGCGCGGAAGAAGGCGCTCCTGATGCGGAGCAAAACCAGCGCCGCCGCATGCATGCACGCCCAGCGCGCCACTATAGCGGCGAAGGTGCTGATGCTGCCGCGCCTGCTGAAATCCTCCCCCACACCCCGCGCGAAATCCCGCTTCCTGCATCGATTATTCCGGAAATTTCAGCCGGACAATAAGTCTCGAGGCTATTCCTGACGGAAGGCTTTGCCGAATGATTCGCCGATGGGGCGGAAGAGGTAAGAAAGCATGGTGCGCGAGCCGGTGACGATCAGCGTATCGACCGGCATGCCAGGCGAGAGGGTAATATCTTCCACCTCTACCAGTTCGCTTGCTGGCACCTCAATTTTCGCAATGTAAAATGCCTGACCGGTGGCCTGATCATCGAAGCGGTCGGCAGAAACAGTCGTCACCTCGCCTTCCAGCGTGCGGTATTTGCGCGCCGATAACCCGGTAAAGCGCACCTGGGCTTTCAGTCCCTGATGCACGACTTCAATATCGTAGGGCGATACGCGCGCTTCTACGGTGAGCTTATCGCCAGTCGGGATGATGCTCATGATGGTGTCGCCCGGCTTGATGACGCCGCCTTTGGTAAAAATGCGCAAGCCCGTGACCTGACCGGCAATGGGTGAGGTGATTTCAATACGCTTGGCAATATCGTCGCTGGCGCGCTGTTGTTCTTCCAGCGTGCCAAGCTGCACCTGGGTTTCTTTCAGCTCGGCGACGACTTTATTGATGAAATCATTCTGCACGTTGATTTTTTCGATCTTCGCTTCGTTGATGGTTTGCTTGGCGCGCGAAATCATCGCTTGCGCCTGACCGCGCTCACCAATCATGGCGGCGGCCTGACGCTCGAGCGCAAGCAGGCGCGGGCGTACTGCATTGCCGTTTTGTAGTAGTTGTTGCACGGTGCGGATTTCTTCGTTGAGCAGCGCAATCTGGCTGGAGGCGGAGGCGATTTGCTGCTGCAGCCCGCCAATTTCTTCCTGACTTTGTGCCATTTTCTGACCCAGCACGCTTAGCTGACCTTCCACTGCATCGCGGCGCGAGATGAACAAACGCTCCTGCGCATCAATCGCAGCGGCTACTTCGTTATCGGTCGCGGCTTTCTCCAGCAGCACTGCCGGGAAGGTGACGGCATCGGCGCCGTCACGCTCGGCGATTAAGCGCGCTTCGCTGGCCTTCGCCGCCATCCACTGGCCGTATACCAGATTCTGCCGCGCCGATGCCGAGGTGGGATCCAGCTGTACCAGCACTTCGCCCTCACGCACGCGGCTGCCTTCTTTCACCAGAATTTCCTTCACGATGCCGCCTTCTAAATGCTGAATATCTTTGCGGCCTTCATCCACCACTAACTTGCCGGGGGCGACCGCGCCGGTGGCCATCGGCATGATCGCTGCCCATAGCAATATGCCGCCTAAAATCACCACGCTTAGCCACATGCCGCGCACCAGCATCGGCCGCGCCATGGATTCAGGCGTCGGCGCGCCTCCAGGCGCTGAGGGCACCAGCCACTGAGAAATACGATCAAGGATCGCTGAGGCATGTTGCAGGCGTTTGACCTGTTCGCGGCGCGGATCGGTGGAGGAAGAACGCGTGTTCGCCGTGCGCGAAAAATCAGCGCGTGGCATTGGTTTTTTGGCAGGAGAGGCGGCGTGTTTTTTCGCATCCTGCGCCTTGAGATAGCTGCTACGATCAAACGGTGGGGGTGATTGCATTATTCACGCTCCTCATCGCTGGCTTTGGGTGCGCGGGCGATTTTTGCCTGCGGTTTTGCTTCCTTCGGGGTATAACGTAGCATGATATTGTGCCGCGTATCATACGCTTCGACCATACCTGCGCGCAGTGCCATAATGTTATCGACACTTGCAAGAATCGTCGGCCGGTGCGCGACCACGACGCAGGTGACGGCCTCGGCTTTCAACATCGCCAGCACATTCAAAAGCGCGCGTTCGCCGTCGCCGTCGAGGTTGTTATTGGGCTCATCCAGCACCACAAATTTCGGCCTGCCGTAAAGCGCGCGCGCCAGCCCCACGCGCTGCAGCTGACCGGGCGAGAGCAAGCCGCCGCCAGGCAAATACGGCGTATCGTAGCCTTGAGGAAGTTGCAAAATCAGCTCATGCACCTGCGCGCGGGTGGCGGCTTCGATCACGGCGGCATCGTCAATGTTCTCGCGCATGCGTGCGATATTTTGCTTGATGCTGCCGACAAATAATTCCACCTGCTGCGGAAGGTAGCCGACATATTGACCGAAATCTTCGCGCGCCCACTGATAGACATCTGCACCATCCAGCCGCACGCGACCATGCGAGGGCGGATAAATACCGATCAGACATTTAGCGAGGGTCGATTTTCCAGCGCCGCTGGGGCCAATGATACCGAGCGATTCGCCGGGATTCATTTTGAAACTGATGCCGCGCAAAATCGCCGGTTTTCTCGGTGGTGTGTAGACCAGCGTTTCCACCTCCAGCGCACCTTTGGGAGCAGGCAAAATCGTGGTGCCGTGCGCAGGCAGATGATCGCCCAGCAGGCGGTTGAGGCGCTGGTAGGCATCGCGCGCGAGGCTGTATTGCCGCCACAGGCCAATCAACCCATCAAACGGAGCGACGACCCGCGAAATCAGAATGCTGGCAGCAATCATCCCACCGCCGGTGAGTTCGTTTTCTAAAACAAGTAGCGCGCCGATACCGGTGATCATAATTTGCAAAATCAGGCGCAGACTACGGCTGATGCCTTGCAGCGTGGCGCTGCGTTTTTGCGCTAAATCCTGATCCGCCAGACCCGATTCATAGACTGACTTCCAGCCTTTAAGCACGCTGCTCATCATGCCCATGGCCTGAATGGTTTCAGCATTTTGTGAGAGCAAATCCGCCGCGAGCTGGCTTTGTACATTCGCACTGGATGCGCGCATGAGCGGCTTGCGCGTGGCGTATTCATTCAGCAGCGCCATGCCGACAAATATCACCATGCTGATAAGCGCGATCGTCCCCAAGATCGGGTGGATCAGGTAAATCACGATTACAAATAAAATCGACCACGGCGCATCGGCAATGGTCGGCGCGCCCGAGGCAATGAAGTTTTTAATCGTCTGAATTTCGCGCAGCTGCTGACCGGCAGTCACACCCGGATACATCGAGGCAGCGTGCACCGCACGGGTCAGCACATCAAAACAAATATGCTCCTCCAACCACTCGATGGTTTTGGCAATCACCGCCGAGCGGACGCTATAAATCAGGCCGAAAAACGCCATCGCGCCGAGCGTGATGATGGAAAGCCCAATCAGCGTATCGATGCTGCGGGTGGTGAATACGCGGTCAAATACTTGCAGCGAGTAAATCGGCACCATCAGGCTGAGCAGATTCATCGCCAGCGAAAAACACAGCACATACATTCCCACGCGTTTAAGCGACACGAGGGCCCGGCTAAGCGAGGTAGCAGCTTCAGGCGAGGAGTGCATCATGCAGCTAGCTTGATGGGTGCCTGCGCGCTCGTCAAGTATTGCGGCGCAGAGCGTTGCAATCTCGCATGATTCGCGCCCGCCTGCGGCGCAATTGCCATTGCTGCTTAGCCAGTGTGTTTTTGGGTGCGGTGCAAGGCATCGCGGCGGGCAATGATAAACGCGCTGGCGATAATAATCAGGCTGCCCATCACAGTGGAAGAGCCTAGCGTTTCAGCAAAAAACAGATAGGCAAAGATGCTGGTAAAAATCAGGCGGCTAAAGTCAAACGGCATGAGGCTGACGATGGAAGTGAGGCTGTACGCCTTCACCATCAGCACATGCGCCACCAGCGAGGTCACGGCCACGCAGAAAATGAGCGCCGCCTCGTGCAGGGTAAGCAGCCGCCAGACATGGTGGGCAAACGGCAGAGAAAACACGCTCATCAGCACCGTCATTAAAAATACGATGCGCAGCGCGGGTTCCGTGCGGGTGAGCGATTTGACCACCATGCCCGCCACTGCCCATAGCGAGGTGGTAAACAACACCACAAACCCATGCATGTTGGCTGCAGAAAGATCCGGATTGAGAATGATCAACGTGCCGCCAAACCCTGCCAGCAAGCACAGCCAGCGCAGGGCGCTGGATTCTTCTTTCAAAAACACAACAGCAAACAGACTGGTAAATAACGGCGCGGTGAAACTAAGCGCGGTGGCCACGGTTAAATCCATCGTCACGATGCAGTAGGTCCAAAGCTGCATGCCCAGCATGCCAATCAGCGCCCGCCAGCCATGGGCGAAGGGTCTATCCGTGCGCATGGTGGCAATGCCTGCGCGCATCACAAACGGCAGCAGCAGCACCAGTGCAAACAGATTGCGCCAGGAAACAATCAACGAGCTGTGCATGGTATCTGAGGCCAGGCGCATGAAACTATTCATCAGCGAAAACATCGCAGACGAGCCCACCATGCAGCAGGCCGCGAGCATAAAGGCGCGGTTGAGAGAAGGCGAACGAAGCATGCTTGGCATAAGGTTCATAAAACGATAAGCTGCGCATAACCGATTGTTGAGGCGCATACTATTAAAATATGTCCATGGTTTCTGCAGCATCCACTATCCTGGTTTCGGATGTGCCCGCATGGGCGCAGACACTCAGCCGTGCCCAGAAGCTCGCCGCGCGCACCCCACCGCATCTGGCGAACGTACCGCGTTATCAATTGCGCTTAAGCCGCATGGCCGATCATGCGCTCAAGGCTGCCTTTAAGCCGCTGCGCCGCGACATCGCGGTGGTGGCGGTGGGTGGTTATGGGCGTGCATCGCGGTTACTCCATTCGGATATAGATATCGTGCTGCTATCGCACGACGAGCCGCCAGAGGCACTCCGTGCGACGCTCAGCGTGCTGTGGGATGCGGGGCTGCGCATTGGTCATAGCGTGCACACGCCTCAAAGTGCCGCGCAGGCGATGCAGGATGACATCAGCATTTTTACCAGCCTTCTCTCGGCGCGACTGATTACCGGCAGTCGCAGCCTCATGCGCCGCTTTGTCGCTGCGCGCGCGCAGGTGGTATCGCCGGCTGCCGCCATCCGCCAGATTGATCGGTTGCTGTTACACCGCGATGCGCGCCACCAGCGCGACGGCGAGATGCGTTTTTTGCTCGAGCCGCATTTGAAAAACAGCAAAGGCGCGCTGCGCGATATCGACACGCTGCGCTGGATTTTTCAGGTAGGTTTTGGTGAAGATGATCTCACGCGCCCGCACCGGCGCATCGGCTGGAACCAAAGCGCTGCCGAGCGTTTTAGGGAGGCGGAGCGCTTCATTCAAACCCTGCGCGCCTGTTTGCACTTCTTCTATGGCCGCAGCGAAGAACGGCTGAGTTTTGATGCGCAGCTACGCGTGGCGAGGCTGATGGGATATACCGGCGCGACCAACGAAGCGTGCGCCCAGCAACTGATGGCGGCGTATTACGCGCATACGCTCAGCATTGCTGAATGCACCCGCACGCTGTGCACCATGCTCGATGCGCACCATCTGCGCACGCCGCCCTTTAGCTTTGCTGACCCGCCACCGCTTGCTGAAGGATTTGCCTGGCAGACCGGGCGCATCGCACTGCATAGCAAAAGCCGAACGCCTGCCACTATATTGCCACTCTTTGCCACGGCGTGCCGCTTAAACCGCGATATTCATCCTGAAACGATGCAGTGGGTACAGCGCAGTGTACGTAAGCTGCGACATTATTTTGCCACCGCGCCTGAGGCGGCGTTTCCGCTACGCGATATCTTGCTTGCACCGCAGCCGGAACAGGTGCTGCGCCGCTTGCAGGAGGCCGGTGTGCTGGGCTGCATCATTCCCGAGTTTGATCATGTGCGCGCGCAAATGCAGTATGATGGCTACCACACCTATACGGTGGATGCGCATATTCTGCTCGTTGTCGCCAATGTGCACGCGCTGGAGCAGGGGGATTTCGCTGCCGATGCGCCCATCACCACCCGCGCCGCGCGCGATCTTGTCAATCGCCGCGCGCTGTATGTCGCGGCACTCTGTCATGATTTGGCCAAAGGAACGGGCGGTCATCATCAGGATAAGGGCGTGACGATTGCCATGCGCGTAGCCTTGCAATTAGGCCTGAGCGATGCGGAGCAAGAGCTTGCCGGATGGCTGGTCAAGCATCATCAACATCTCAGCGACACCGCGTTCAAACGCGATCTGGAAGATCCGCGCACGATTGCCTCGCTGCTGGATATTGTGCAGTCGCCCGAGCGTTTGCGATTGCTGCTGGTGCTCACCGTGGCGGATATGCGCGCTGTGGGGCCTGCCATCTGGAACGGTTGGAAAGCCAGCGTCCTTCGACGCTTGTTTGAAAAAACCATTGCCGCCATGGGCGTCAAACCGGTTACGGAAATGCTGCGCGCGACGCCGTTGCCGCAGGCGATGGATGCAGAAGAAATTCGCAACATTATCCATCATGGTGTGCGGGTGCGTTACGCAGTGAACGACGCGCAGTCGGTCACTGAGCTTGAAGTCATGATGCCCTATGATCGGGGCTTGATGTGCCGCTGCGCCGGACTCATTGCACGGATGGGTGCGAATATCGCCTCTGCCCGCTGCGTGATGCTGGATGATCCGTTATGCTGTTTACTCTTCACGCTGCAAAACACGCGCGGTGAAGCGTTTAGCGAAATGGATAGACTCGGCACGCTTGAGGCGGCGCTGCAAGATCCACCGCCAGCAGCACTGCTGGCGGAGCAAGTACGCGCACAGCGTTTTTTAGCGCCGCATCTGCCATCGCCTCCGGTGCCTTCCGCAATTTATGCCGATGCCCATTCCAGTCAGCAGGCCGCGATTATTGAGGTCAACGCTGCGGATCGCCCAGGCCTTCTCTACGATCTGCTCAGCGTGTTTGAAGCACAGAATCTGCAGGTTAGCGGGGCGTATATCGCCACTTACGGCACGCGGGTGGTAGATGTGTTTTACGTCAAAGACCGTTTCGGATTTGCGCTGCGTAATACGCAGGCGCTCGATGCACTTCAACAAGCGCTTCGTGCAGCGCTCGGGGAGGGATGAACATGCGCAGTATCCAGATTACTCCGCCAGCCTGGCTTAATCATGACGGACTTAAACGCGTGATGAAGACGCTTGAAGCCAGCGGCGCTGAGGTGCGTTTGGTGGGCGGTGTGGTGCGCGATATGATCGCTGCAAACGCCAGTGAACCCATGCCTTCAGACATTGATATGGCCTGCAGTGCACTGCCGGAAGTCTCGATGAAACTGCTGACAGATGCGGGCTTTCACGTGATTCCCACCGGCATTGATTTTGGAACCATTACGGTGGTGATCAGCGAAGATTTGCGGCTGGAAATCACCACCCTGCGCCGCGATACTTCTTGCGATGGCAGGCATGCCCGCGTCGCTTACGGCAGTGATTTTGCTGAGGATGCACAGCGCCGCGATTTTACGATGAACGCATTATATTTGCTTCTGGATGGCACCATCGACGACTATGTCGGCGGGTTGGAAGATGCTAGGCATAAGCGCGTGCGTTTTATCGGCGATGCGCATGCACGCATCCAGGAAGATGCTCTGCGCATACTGCGTTTTTATCGCTTTCACGCGCAGCTGCAAAGCGCGCAGATCGAAGGTGAAGGCCACGCCGCCTGCCGCGATCATGCCCAGCTGCTGGCGCCTATTTCCGGCGAACGTATTCAGCAGGAAATGAAAAAACTACTGGCATCCCCCGCGCCGTCACGCGTGCTGATTGCGATGCAACAGGCGGGACTGCTTGCCATGCTGCAGCTTCGTGACTTGCCTGATATGCGGGATTTCGATGCGCTCTCACGCTGCTGGCGCACGCGCCTGTCGTGCTTGCTTACCGACGCGGCAGATGTGGCAAGCCTAAGCCAGCGCTGGAAATTAAGCCGCGCAGATAGCAGCTGGCTAACGCAGGTGGTAAGCGCGCCGCTCATCGATGCAGAGGCAGAGGATGCGGCGCATGCGCGCCGTGCTTACTGGCTGGGTGATCATTATGTAGCCGTTGCACAGCGCAGCGCGTTTTATCATCACGCAGGCGAGATTACGCAGCGTGCTAATCGGATAGCGAAGCGAGCAAGGCCGCAGTTTCCGGTACGCTCTGCGATGCTGCAACAGGTGGGTTATCAGGGAAAAGCCTTAGGCGAAGCGCTAAAAACGCTTGAGCATGCCTGGGTTGAAAGTGATTTTTCACTGGAGCCAGAGGCGTTAATCCAGAGGTTGTGATGACCGCGGCAGCAACCGCGGTAGCAACTGAGGGTTTACGCCGCGTCGTCTTCGTTGCTATCGTCGTTGATGTAGTTTTTGCCTTCTGGATTTTCCTCCAGCGCATACCCCGCTGAACGCACGGTGCGCACCAAATCGGGCTGTTTTCCATCGTAATTGAGCGCTTTACGCAAACGACGAATATGCACATCCACCGTGCGGATTTCGACGTAAATATCGTGCCCCCACACTGAATCAAGCAGTTGCTCACGGGTGAAGACGCGACCCGGGTGCTCCATCAGATGGCGCAGCAAGCCAAACTCCGTCGGCGAGAGATGCACCTCGACGCCGTCGCGCGTGGCTTTACGCGTCGTCAGATCCATGAAAATACCTGAAAACTCCAGCACTTTTTCTGACAGTGACGGGCGGATACGGCGGAATACCGCGTGAATACGCGCAATCAGCTCGGGCGGAGAGAAGGGCTTGACCATGTAATCATCGGCACCGGAATCCAGACCGCGAATGCGGTCACCTTCTTCGCCGCGCGCAGAAAGCATGATAATCGGCGTGTTTTTAATGTCCTGATTCCAGCGCACATGCTTGCACACTTCCACACCGGTCATGCCCGGCAGCATCCAGTCGAGCACTACGATATCGGGCTTGTTTTCCTTGATCAGGTTCACCGCTTCTTCGCCGTTACCCGTGGTGATGACTGCAAAACCTTCTTTCTCTAAGTTGTAACGCAGCAGCGTCATAATCGCGACTTCGTCTTCAACGATCAAGACTTTGATGCGTTCATTATTCTTGAGCTGGGCCATAGCAGACTCCTGTTTCGTTCATGATGACGCTTATGACTTGCGCGTCAACGGCTTTTGCGCCATGAGCATAGTCTTACCGCTAAATTGTTAATCAATGGTGAATTTCTAACCCATTTTTATGGCACTAACCCAAAAAACCGCTGTGAAACCACCCAAAGGTGCCGGATTGTTAGAAATCATTCCGCTGATAGGGTTTTTTACCGCCTATCAACTGTATGGCCTGATGATCGCCACTGCCGTGCTGATGGTACTGTCGCTGATCGCGCTGAGCATCGCCTATTTTCGCCTGCGCTATGTGTCGATGCCGCTCATGGTGGGTACCGCGCTGATTGTGGTATTTGGCGGGCTATCGCTGCTACTTCAGGATGAAACATTCATCAAACTTCGCCCCACACTCGTCAATACGCTACTGGGTAGTACGCTGCTGATTGGTGCCTACCGCTTCAACCGCGGCCTACTTTCTTCCATGTTCCACATGGCCTTTGAACTAACGCCAAAGCAGTGGCGCACCCTTTCGGTGCATTATGGCTGGTTTTTTTTAACGCTGGCGCTGCTTAATGAAATTGTCTGGCGCACGCAGCCGACGGAGCTTTGGGTGAATTACAAAGTATTCGGCGTCATGGCGATCACCTTTGTGTTTACCATCAGCCAGGTTTGGAAATTCATGAAGCGTGGGTGACAAGCGAGAGTCGCCGTCACTGCGAGAAGGCAACGCCTTCGAAGCAGTCCACCGACAAAACGAAAGGTGTGAAGGCGTGGATACCCCACTGGATTGCTTCGACCTAAAGGCCTCGCAATGACGGAGTATTTGATGCCATCATTTCTCAATCCGCGCGCGGAAGCTGAGGATGCAGGCCTGCGTTTGATTCGTCGCGTTATATCGTGCGGTTGCAGGATCGTTGGAGGTGGTGCACAGCGTGTAGATGCCTGCATTGCCTGGTGCTCGGATCGCGCCGCTGCCTGGATTGCCGTCATCGAACTTGTTATCAATCTCGAACGCTTCGGCAGGCGTGATGATCGGAACCGCAACGCCAACCGATGGCACGTTGGCACGAAAGAGAATAATGGCTGGATCTGCAAAGGTGCCTCCGAGTATTTCACTACTTTGCAGGGCGCTAATAATAAACCCGCCATTGGTGATGCGTGAAGCAGGCAGATTCACGCCTGCTGTAACGATACCGGCTGTCTGGCCGGTGCCGCTGTAGCTTACATCCACCATATCTGCCAGCGAGAGATGCTGCCACGCGCGAGAAGGCTCGTCCACGACCGGATCGTTAATCGCGCCATCATCATTGCCATCTTCTGTCACCGCACCCCATTGCGCCACGGCACCAGCAAAATCGCCTGGCAGCGCATCAAAGGAGCTGTCGTAAAAGGTCTGCATCGCTTGTTGGTAGGTCTGGAAATCTTTGCCGACAGATTGCAGCTCGGCGCTTTTAATCATCGAGCTGCCCACCAATATGCCGCCGGTAATCAGCCCGACAATGACTAAGACAATCGCCAGTTCAACCAGTGAATAACCGCGCGCGCGCTGTCGTGAAAATAGCATAAAAAAACTCCATGGTTGCATTCGTTTCTATCAGTTTTATGCGCCCATAGCAATCTGGCTGACAAAACCCGTCGCCGCTGCTAGCACTCGCCCATGCGTGATGATGGCTTGATCTACGGTCTGGTACCTGCACTGCTTCGTATCGACGTCGCGGGTGCATGTCAGTGCTCGCCTTTATTTCCGGGCGCAGCGCTGCTGGAAGACATGATGGAAGCAAGCGCTCAGCGCATCCTGATGCATGCGCCTGCGGGCACCGCTGAGCGCCGCTTCGCACTCGCGCACGCGCTGCGCGTACTCAAGATGGAAGGGACACTCACCGTGTTTGCGCGCGGCGATAAAGGGGGTGGCCGTATCGCCAAAGAACTGCGCAGTTTCCATCTGAACATGCAGGAAGAAGCCCGCGCCCATCACCGCATCTGCACGGCCACGAAAACTTCGGATACATGTACAGAAGCGCTGGCGCATGCCTTGAAGGAAGGGGCTCTGCAGTGCAGCTACGCGCACGGACTCTACAGCCAACCGGGCATTTTCAGCTATGACCGCATCGATGCCGGTAGCGCGCTGCTGATCGAACATCTCTCCGCACTGCATGGCAAGGTGGCGGATCTTGGTTGCGGCTACGGCGTACTGAGCAAGCATCTTTTGCAAAGTAGCATGGTCACCGCGCTGGAGGGTTACGATATCGACGCGCGCGCGGTGAACGCGTCGCGCATGAATGTGACCGATGATCGCGCGAAGTTTTTCTGGGTCAATTTGCTGACGCTGCAAGCAACGGGAGATTACGATGCGGTGGTCATGAATCCGCCGTTTCATGATGGTGGCGTGGAAGACAAATCCCTCGGTCAGCGTTTTATTGAGCAGGCATCTGCGATGCTGCGCACAGGCGGCGAGTGTTGGATGGTCGCCAATACCCACTTGCCCTACGAGGCGGTGCTGAGCCAACATTTTACTCACGCGAGTGTGATGGCACAGGCACACGGATTCAAACTCATCAAGGCGGTGAAATGAGCGCTGCTCCTCAGATACGTCTGGATAAACTGCTTAGCAATTTGGGCTATGGTTCGCGGCGCGAGATTGCAATGCTGGCCGCGCGCGGCGAGATCACGCTGGATGGAAAAGACCTGCGCGATGCATCACAAAAAATCGCACTGACGGAAGATATTCCCTCGCGCCTGTACGTACAGCGTGAAGCGCTGGATCCGCTGCCGGGGCTCGTGATTATGCTGCACAAACCACTTGGCATGACGTGCTCGCACAAAGAAGCAGGCCCACTGGTGTATGAAGTGCTGCCGCCGCGTTTTCGCGCCCGCGAACCGCAAATTTCCACCGTTGGCAGACTGGATAAAGACACTAGCGGCCTGCTGCTGATGACCGATGACGGTGCGCTGCTTCACCGCATCATCTCGCCCAAACGCCACATCAAAAAGCGCTACGAAGTCACTCTCGCGCGGCCGGTTGATGCTGATGTAGCAGGTCTATTTGCCAGCGGTGAGCTGATGCTTGAGGGGGAGGATACGCCCTGTCTGCCCGCGCACTTACACATCTATTCTGAAACGCGCGTCGCGCTCACCATCACCGAGGGCAGATACCATCAGGTGCGCCGCATGTTTGCCGCTACCGGTAATCATGTCACGGCGCTGCACCGCAGCCAGATTGGCGCGCTCACCTTGCCGGAAACGTTGCCAAGCGGCGCCTGGCGTATTTTGCAAGCCGATGAAATCAAAAGCATTTTTTTGTAAGCGCGCGGAAATTGCGTCCGTGCATCTTCATGAAATCGTCATAAAACTGGTGGTGATCTCTGCCTATAATGGCGAGAATGGAAAAATCTGACCAGTCCGCAAACGCACCGGCGTCCAAACATTTCGTCACCAAAGGTGAGGAGGCGTTTGATAAGCTGGTGTATGATCACATTGGATACAAGCTCAATGTTGCCTCAAGCATTGGCATGGTCTACGCCGCCGAGCGCACCGGCTGGGGACGAAAAGTACTGCAGACCTGTGCCGACTGGATCGCAAAGCAGGGCAAGTTCAACGCGAAGTCTGTGCATTATTTTCTGACCAAAACCATGTTCCTCACCGGCGGCTTTCTGGTGATGGCACCGATGAAATGGTATGAGGATAAAAAAGCGGAGTGGGTGCACAAAAAGAATCAGGAAATTTATGGCCCAGCAGCAGATGATCCTGAAATAGTAACGTCAGAAAAAGAGTTGGCGCACGCCCCCAAGCAAGGCTGGGCGTCGCTCTTTAGTGCACGCGCCATTGCACTGGCAGGATTTTATACGCTGATGGGTATTTTCTGGGACAATAAAAGCCGCATTTCGCGCTGGACGAATCAGGCGTTTAAGGGGATGGACAAAAAAGCCCTCGACGGATGGGAAGAAAAAAATCTCAGCGAATTTGCTAAAACTGCCAGTAAAGGATTCTACATCGACCGCGCAGTCGTCGCTGCGTCGCGCTTTCTGGGCAAAGGCTGGAGCAAGATCACCGGCAATACGGCAGCGGTGGCCAAAACCGAGGAGATGATCACCACATTCCCCGGCATGATGAAGCAGGGGGACATTACCAATGCCGCGCGCGATACCACTGCCAGCTCGCTTGCCTACTACACCATCAGCGAACTGATCACCTCAAAATTCGTCGCCGTGTGGGTGTACATCTTAAGTCGTATTACCGCACCGTTTTTTGATGCAAAGCCCAAGCCAGATGCGCCCGTCGCAGCGTTTGCGCCGAAGGAGGAGGGTGCCCGTAACGAACATCCGCCCCGCACCCAGACAGTGGTACAGGCGCCGCAGCACGAGGGCAAACTGAAAGAGCCTGTGCTACAGCACGCGGTCTAATGCAAGCGGTCGCAAACGTCGATGTATGATGTGAGCGCCTGCATAATTGCTTGGCATGCGGGCGCAGCATCGGCTACATGCGCACTCTATGAACGCACGCGTGATGATTTCGCTGGAAGAGATGGTCGTGAATTTCGGTGGCAAGCCGTTATTCGACGGCCTCACGATGCATATCACGGCGGGCGATAAAATCTGTCTGGTGGGTAAAAACGGCGCGGGGAAAACCACGCTGATGCGGCTGATCACCGGCGAGCTGGAGGCCGATGGCGGCAAGCGCTTTGCCTTAAACGGCATCACCATTGGCTATCTGGCGCAAAACGTGCCCCATGCGCCAGGCACACGCGTGCATGATTTTGTGATGTCAGGCCTCGCCAAGGAAAACCAAAGCGAAGACAAACATTACCTCGCCGATCAGGTGATTGTGCCGATGCAGCTTCGTCCGGATGCGAGTATGGATACATTATCGGGCGGCCAGCTCCGCCGTGCCGCGCTGGCGCGTGCGCTGGTGGCAGGGCCCGATGTGCTCCTGCTCGATGAGCCGACCAATCATCTGGATCTGGCGGCGATTGAATGGCTGGAGCAGTTTTTGGCCAGCTACCGCGGCGCATGTATGGTCATCAGCCATGACCGCACCTTCTTAGCCAATATCTCACGCAAAGTCTTCTGGCTCGATCAGGGCATGATTCGTGTGTGCCCGACAGGCTATAGCGGCTTTGAAGACTGGGCAGAAATCATCATCGAGCAGGAAGCGCGAACGCTGCACAACATGCAAAAAAAACTCGAGCAGGAAGAGGCGTGGACGCAAGGTGGCATCAGCGCGCGGCGCAAACGCAACCAGCGGCGCATGAGTGAACTGCGCCGTCTGCGTGAACATTTGAAAAGCTCAAAAGCCGCCTACGCCAACCGCCTGAAAGCCGTCGAGGTCGATGCGCTGGCACCGGTACAAGCTTCCAAAATCATTGTCGAGTTTAAGGCGGTGAGTAAATCCTTCACCCGAGATGGGCACGCCACGCGCATCCTGAATGATTTTCATCTACGCATGATGCGCGGCGATAAGCTGGGCATTTTGGGAAAAAACGGCTCCGGTAAATCCACGTTTCTAAAACTGTTAGTCGGCGAGCTGGAGCCCGATAGTGGCTACGTTAAGCGCGGCAAGTCGATTGATATTGCCTATTTCGATCAGAACCGCTCGCTGCTCAATCCAAAAAAATCGCTGTGGGATACGCTGTGCCCCGAAGGCGGCGACTACGTCTTCATCGGCAATGATGAAAACCGTCCGCGCCATGTCTGTGCGTATCTGAAGCAGTTTTTGTTTGATCCGAAAATGGCGCGTGATCTGGTGGGCACCTTATCGGGCGGTCAGCAAAACCGCCTGATGCTTGCCAAAATTCTGTTGATGCCGTGCAATGTTCTCATCTTGGATGAGCCCACCAACGACCTCGACATGGACACGCTCGATATGCTCACCGACATGCTGGCCGATTACGAAGGCACGCTGATTGTGGTGAGCCATGACCGCGATTTTCTCGATCGCACCGTGACGGAAGTGATCGCCTTTGAAGGCGACGGCGTGGTGGAGCATGTGGTGGGCGGTTACAGCGATTACATCGAAAGCAAGCGCCCGCAGAAAGCCCTCAAAGTTCGCGCAGAAAAACCAGAATCCGCGCCGGTGCCAAAGGTCAAAGCGGTGGTGGCACTTTCCGGCAAAGAACGCCACGAGCTTGAAAAACTCCCCGCTAAAATTAGCGCGCTGGAAGCAGAAATAGCAGCACTTTCCAGCACGCTGGCCGATACGGCACTGTACACTTCGCAGCCGGAAGTGTTTGACAAAACCTCGCGCCGCTTGGGCAAGGCGTCGGAAGAACTCAGCGCGGCCGAGCTGCGCTGGCTGGAGTTGGAAGAAAAACGCGAGCGCTTAAGCGCGTCGTAGCCACTGCGAGAATGCACCGGTCGCCAGCAGCACGCCGATAGCGGCCAGTGCGATGCCCAGCCATTCCTGCATCATCGGTACTTCGCCAAGTGCCGGGATGGCAAGCAAGGTCGCGATCACCGGAATGAGCGGTAAAAACGCGCTGGAGGTGGAAGCGCCCAGCGTGCGCACCGCATGATTATAACAAATCAGCGCGGCAATACTGTTAAGCACGCCCTGATACAGCGCCTGAAACACCGCTTGTGGCATGGTTGCCATGCTAATTTGCGTCGGCAAGACGAAGACATAAAGCGGCAGCATGACCAGCGCCGACCAGAAGCTGACGCAGGCAGCTGTATGCAGCGGATCGATGTGCCATTTTTTCGCAAACACTGCGTAGAGCGACCAGGTGATGCCGCCAGCAAACACCAGGCCGTGGCCAAGCAGCGCGTGTGCGTGCGGCGCATCAGTTTCAGCGAAAAACAACAAGGCGATACCCACAATACTGATGCACACACCGGCAATTTTTGTGCGCGAACTATGCTCACCCAGCATCAGCACGCCGATGAGGGTAGTTAAAATCAGCATGGTGGTGTTGATAATGCCCGCCGCGTGCGACGCCGGAATAAACTTCATGCCGTAAATGGTAAAAATATTATAGGGCGCGCCCATCATCATCGCTAAAAAAAAGCTGCCGGCAATGCCCCACGGGCCAATGCGCAGGCCTTTTTTGATCACAATCGGCAGTAAGAGCAGTGCGGCAGTACCAAAGCGCAGCATGGTAATGTCGGTGGCGAGTAAATCGCTGCGCACGCTATAGCTGGAAATGACGACCCATAAGCTCCAAATACTGATGGAAATCAGCATCATCATCACCGCGCGCTGGCGGGTGAGGTGCGGGGTAAAGGCAGCAGACATGCCGCTTGGTAGCGCGCCGTTAGTGTGCGCGCAAGGGGGTTTTTGATTAGCAGAAATTTAACGCTTTGTTGGTAGGCTGAAGCCATGAGCAATCAACAAAAACCACCGTATCAGTGGATGCAGCGCCAGGACATGGTCGATGTGGTGAAGGAATATAACCGCATTGCCAGTGACCACACGTGGTATATTCCTGCCAGCCCAGAATTGCTGGAAGCAATCATGTTTGTGGAAAGTAAGGGCAAGCCGGTGTCGTATGGGGTGCGTCCCGATGGTACGATTTCCGGTGCAATGGGTGTGATGCAAGTAAAGCCCGATTCGTTACCTACACGTGGTGTGCCCACATTATTGTTTGCACGGCATGATTTTCATGCTGCGTATCAAGAAAACCCCTATGATTCCGCGCTTAATCTCACGGCGGCACTGAGTGTGTTGATGGAAAAATCCATCACGTTGCAGAACTATGCCGGCAATGGTGGTAAGTTTCCTACCGAGCAGATGGAGGGCAATCTCTATCTACTGCTGCTGGGATATAAAGCCGGAAATGATGGCCTGAAAGGTGATTTTAAGGCACTTGAACCTCGTGAAGAATTGCAGCGCAATAGAGTGTATCCGGCTAAAGTTGCTGCTTATGCTAAGTTCATGGCAGGTCAACGGATCGATGCGTCACCTGAAAAAGCGCTGTCCTATCAGGATGTGTACACGCGGATTATCGATGATGTTAGCAGGCTTGGTGCGAATCCAAAAGAACAGACGGCGCGTATGAAAGCGTTTATAAGGCAAGTGGAACAAGCAGAGCATGACTATCAAGGAAAAGGTGATTTTGCGCTGGCAATCAGCACGCCTTTTGCAGCGCCAGTGCATATCGTCCCTAACGAGTGTCAGGCACTATTGGCTGCTGTTGGTGAGCATCATAGAGATTACGTAACGCAGTATCTGAACCCACAAGATATTCATCAATTTTCATTGTCGTGCGCAGTGACTGAAGATAGTAAGGCTATGTTTAATTCTACTAGTATTATTCCGTGCGCCGATGCAGTAGCGACATTCTGCAGGGAATGGCAGCTTAGGCAGCAGCAGGGATTTGATTGCATGCTCGAGATTCGTGAAGATTCCACCAATCATGGGCTGCCCAAAAATGCGCCCCTGCTCGCCAATACAGAGGGGCGAGGCAAATAGTCTGATGTGCGTGAGTTACTTGCACCGCTGCTAAAAATCGGCTAGCACTGTGTGCCTATGAAAGCACTTGTAAAATCGCATGCCCGCGAAGGCATCTGGCTGACGGATGTTCCTGAACCCACCACCACCAGCAACGATGTGCTGATTCAGGTGCTGAAAACCGGCATTTGCGGCACCGATATTCACATCTATAACTGGGATGAATGGGCGCAGAAAACCGTGCCGGTGGGCTTAACTGCGGGCCATGAATTTGTCGGCCGTATCATCGAAATCGGCAGCAATGTGCACAACGCCAAAGTGGGCGATATTGTCTCTGTCGAAGGTCACGTGGTCTGCGGCGTGTGCCGCAACTGCATGGCAGGGCGCAGGCATTTATGCCCCAACACCAAAGGCATTGGTGTGAACATTAACGGTGCGTTTGCCGAGCGCGTGGCGGTGCCGGCGGCGAATCTGTGGCATGTCAGCCCCCATGTGCCGCTGGAATATTACGCGATTTTTGATCCGCTGGGTAACGCCGCGCACACCACGCTGGCCTTCGATTTGGTCGGTGAAGACGTACTGATCACCGGCGCGGGCCCGATTGGTATTGCCGCCGTGGCGATGGCCAAAAAAGCCGGGGCCCGCCACGTGGTGATTACCGATGTCAACGACTACCGCCTTGGCCTGGCACGCACGCTGGGTGCCACGCGCGCGGTGAATGTGGCGAAAGAAAATCTGAATGACGTGATGCGTGAGTTGGGCATGAGCGAGGGCTTCGATGTAGGCTTGGAAATGTCTGGCAATCCTTCTGCACTGCGCCAGATGCTGGATGCGATGGTACACGGCGGCAAGGTGGCGATGCTGGGCATTCAACCCGAAAACACCGGCATTAACTGGGATCATATCGTGTTCAAAGGCTTGCATGTGCAAGGCATTTATGGCCGCCAGATGTTTGAAACCTGGTACAAGCTGCAATCGATGATCGAGTCGGGTATGGACATCGCGCCGGTGATTACCCACCGCATGCACTACACTCAGTTCCAAGAAGGCTTCGACCTGATGCGCGCCGGAAAATCCGGTAAGGTGATTTTGGATTGGGCGGCGTAAGCGCTGCGCGCATTCAGGCATTGAAATTAGCATCATATGATGCTAATATTGATGCACTCCGAGGGAAAGCAAGATGCGCACTACGGTCACACTGGAAGACAATTTACTGAAAAAAGCCCAAGCCTATACAGGCATTGCCGAGAAATCATCGCTGCTGCGCGAAGCGCTTCAGGCACTCATTGCGCGAGAAAGCGCCAAGCGGCTCATTGCACTTGGGGGCACGGAAAAAAACGCTAAGCTTCCTCGCAGACGTCGCTAACTCATGGTGCTGGTTGATAGCTCGGTCTGGATTGATCACTTCCGCCGCAGCAACGTTCATCTGATCGCGCTATTGGAAGATGGCGGTATTCTTACCCATCCATCGATTCTCGGCGAACTGGCGCTGGGTAATTTCAAACATCGAACACGTATTCTACAGGCTCTGTACGATCTGCCGATCATCACCTGCGCGCAAGATCACGAAGTGCTACATTTCATCGAAACACAGCAATTATATGGCACAGGCATTGGCTATATTGATGCGCATTTGCTTGCCGCTGCGCGTCTGCATGGCACTACCTTGCTAACGCATGACAAAAAGCTACATGCTGCTGCGCTCAAGCTTAACCTTGCCTTTCGCGAGTATTGATGCAGAGATTCTTCGTCTTCGCCGCTGCAATGCCCCAAAAACGCATTTGAACTCTTCTCGTATTCCCGTATTCTCGCACTCTCGAATTCCACTTCCACGGAGCATCCCATGACCGCAGCCCTTGCCACGAAGCCCGCCACTTCCCTTGCGGCGCAATTTGAAGCTGAAATTGCGGCGCTGAAACACGCCGGTACCTTCAGAACTAGTCAATACCCACGCTCTTAAGTGGAGTTATCCTGCCTTGGTATTCATAATGCTCGCAGCTGGAGGTATGATGTGTGCCAACGATAGCTGCCTTATCTGTGTACCCTTCGGGAACCGGATATCCACCAGCCTTACGTGCCGATGCCATATCAGCATACGTATGATCACATGCAGGAAGATGGTGCTCTTGTAGAAACTCGTCTAATCTTTGTCTGGTTTCCAAATCTTCTGGGTGTTTCGACAGATATTTCTTGGTTTTATCCCGCGCTGCTTTCAGCAATTCATCGGGAGCAATTTTCATGAGTTCAGTCCATACTGATTTATAGAATTGCAGATTTCTATCCACCAGCGCTTCAATGATCGCTTTTTTTTGTGCTTTGCTTGCGCCTAAAAAATGCCTGAAAGCAAGTTCAGCATTTGGTTGAGTGATAACGCCTGATTCATAGAGGTTGTTTCGTAAGCTTAATAAGCGAGCACAAAACGCAACATTTCCATTTTTATCTGGAAGGCTATTAACTTTTATAATATCATCAATCAAGTACTTGGGTAAAGAATCAAGATCGTAACAGTCTTGATAAAATATCAGTTTTTCTTTTCTACGGTCGTTCCACCCCGTTAATCCAGGAAAACGGCCTGTTTCAGAAAAGAGAAACATTTCTACTGGAGATATCAGGTGATCAACGTTGAAAGCAGTTGTTCCATCGCTACTAGTTTCAGGAAAATTGGGTTGAAAGAAATGAAACTCAAATTTTGATAACCCATCCAGCGATGGGAAAATATCACTATCAGCCATCCAGTCTAAAACCTCTGTAATAGTACTGTGCCTGCCAAATGATTCTAGTGCATTTGCCGCGTCTGCTGGTAAAGTGACGGATGCTAAAACACTAGCACCGCTTCTTAAAAAATGTCGTCTTTTCATACTAATGAATATGCAGGACTTAACCTATTTCTTGTATGAAGATTTGATGACAAAATACCGATTACCGGGTAATCAAATCATCGACAGACCATCGTATTATCCCTATTCTTTCTTGTCATGCCTGCGAAAGCAGGCATCTTATGCATTGAAATTTTAGAGATTCCTGCTTACGCAGGAATGACAAAAGTAAACGAAATATATGATCCTTTACGGAGTCCCCCTATGACCGCTGCACTTGCCACCACGCCCTCCACTTCCCTTGCGGCGCAATTTGAAGCTGATGACGGTATGACATCACCATCGCTTTTACATTGAACTCTTCTCGTATTCTCGTATTCTACCCTAAGGAGCTCCCCATGACCGCTGCCCTTGCCACCACGCCTGCCACACCATTTGCAGCACAGCTGGAAGCTGAAATTGCGGCGCTGAAACAAGCCGGAACCTTCAAAACTCTGCGCTATATTCAAACGCCGATGGACGCCGAAGTGGATATGGAAGGCAGCGGCCACGCGCTGGTACTATCGGCGAATAATTATCTGGGGCTGGCGAACCATCCGGAGGTGATTGAAGCAGGCCGCGAGGCCTTGACGAAATACGGCGCGGGCACCGCCAGCGTGCGTTTTATTTGCGGCACCTTCACGCCGCATCGCGCGCTGGAAGAGGCGCTGGCCAAGCTGCATTTCACGCAGAGCGCACTGAGTTACGTCAGCTGCTGGAGTGCCAATACCGGCCTGATGCCTAGCATTGCAGGTAGCGAAGACGCGCTCATTTCCGATGCGCTCAACCATGCCTCCCTCATCGATGGTTGCCGCATGAGCAAAGCCAAACGCGCGGTGTATAAGCATGCCGACATGACCGATTTGGAAGCCAAGCTGAAAGAAGCACAGGGCGCGCGCCGCATTTTTATTATCACTGACGGCGTGTTTAGTATGGAAGGTTCCATCGCGCCGCTGCCGGATATTATCACGCTCGCCAAAAAATACGGCGCGGCGATTATTATGGATGATTGCCACGGCGTCGGTGTGTTGGGTAAACACGGCCGCGGTACGGCGGAATATTTCGGCGTGGAAGGGCAGGTCGATATCATCACCGGCACGCTGGGCAAGGCACTCGGCGGAGCGGCAGGCGGCTATATTGCAGGGCCTAAAGCGCTGATCGATTACCTCAATCAGGTATCGCGGCCGCAGCTATTTTCCAACGCGTTGCCGGCGACGATTGCCGCAAGCGCGCTGAAGGCCGTTGAAATCATGAACCGCGAGCCTGAGCGCGTGGCAAGGCTGCATGCAGGTGTGAAGCGCATGCGCGAGGGTCTGAAAAAGCTGGGCTTCAAGCCGCTGGAGGGCGATAGCGCGATTGTGCCGATTATTGTTGGCGAAACGTCCTTCGCGATTGCGATGAGCAAGGAGCTCCTCAACGAAGGCGTCTTCATCACCGGTTTTGGCTTCCCCGTAGTGCCCGAAGGCACCGCACGCCTGCGCATTCAAATGAACGCAGCGCTTACCGATGCGCAGATCGACCGCGCGCTGGTGGCCTTTGAAAAAGTGGGCAAAAAACTGGGCGTGATTTAGGACATCGCAACAAAGCTAGACGCCGCGCGAGGCTTGTTGCGCCGCGATGAAATCTCGCAAGCGGCCAAGATCATGAATCATAGATTCTATGACTGGCAGTGCATGTTCGCCGGGTAATTTCCCCAGTGAAGCCAGCACTGCTTCAAATTCATGATCGATATTCATACGCGTTTGTTGCGCGCGGTAGCGCTCGAAATGGCAAAAAACATCCCTAAATGCGGCAGCTTTTTCTTCTGATTGACTGCAATTATGAAGAAACTGAACCCAAGGGCCTGATGCCGGGGCGAGTGATTTCGCAGGCGACTGACTCAGCTCATCCCCCAGTGATGATGCGCGTGCATCACGGTAACGGTTATAAGCGCGAGGCAAGCCTTTTTCGCCGACTTTTTTCATCAAACTTTTATAGGCCAGGAAGCTGTTGCCTGAAGAATCACATTCTTTTGGTTGAACGATAAAGTGGCCATGAGTTTTTGCCATGAGCATTAAGCCATGTAAAAAAGCATAGGTGGTGACAAAATTTACGTTCCCCATACCATCGGACGTACTTGCTAAAAAATGCTTGCTGTTAGGGTTGAATCTGTCGTCTAGCTCTCCGGCATATTGTGCGTAGTGGGGGTCATGTTGATTGGCAGTGCGATAATGGTGCCGCTGAATAACGCGTCCGCGCACGTCGCCTCCTTCGTAGAGTACAAAAATGGGCGAAGTGTCTCCTCTGGTGTGTAAGGTATGAATCGCATCGCTCAACGAGATCTCACCACGATCTTTGAAGCCGTTTTTTAAGGCGGTAGATTCTATGGAGCCATCGGCATGTAGACTGCTGCTGGCCAGGTTGTGGGCATGAACAGCGCGCGCAAGTTGCGTATTAGGCTTTAGCAAACTTGCGATTAATTGCCCCTTTGAAGGTGGCCATGTTCCGCGCTCTCTGGATTGCCAGCGTACTGCGATATGGTCGTTACTTGGATGCTGTAAAATCGTATGGAGTCTATCCAAATACTCCTCACCGCAGCGCGTGGGAATAATCTCGATCAATCCCATTCCAAGTAAATCGCGCATAAATCCAACACGTTGATCTGCAAAGCGGTAGCCATAACGTATATTTGCGGCGCTCACCCGCGGAGGATCTCCGCAGAGGTCCTCGCGTTGAATCGGCGTTTGTAATCCAAAAAACTCGCCCAACACCATATCCGTCGTGCTTAATCTGATGACGCCACGTTTGGCCATTCCCATCAGTAACCGCGCGTAGCCATAATGCTTCTGATGCTCCTCACCAGCGAGCATCAGCGTCAGCAGGCTAGAGGTATCTAGCACTACCGTAGGGGGGCTGGCGTCTGTCGTCGCACGTTGCATCAGGCACTACTGCGGCAGAACTATGACGATTATATGACGATCTGCCTGCATTTTTTGCATAGCAGCATTGCACCTTTGTACGGCAAGGGCTGAGTGACATCGTATCAGATTGAAGCAAGCGCTTGACAAGCAGGGGGGCGGTTATTAGGAATGCGCCCTCTTTCTAAGTAAAGTGGGTTCGTAGCTCAGGTGGTTAGAGCGCACGCCTGATAAGCGTGAGGTCGGAGGTTCAACTCCTCCCGGACCCACCATCCTACGCCCTGCGGGCTTCGGGTGGCAGGCCACCCCTTCGTGGCCTGACGCACGGCACCGCAACGTGGACGTAGGAGTTTCGCCCGAAGCTCCTACTTGGAGCGTAGGGGGACTGGAGCCAAAGGTTCTGAACCGCTATCCTCAACTCTGGCTGAGTTCTCAATGTCTCTACCAGCCCCCACACCCTGCGCCTTCGGCTTCGGGCGGGGTGGCGTAGAATGTGGTCTTGATTTCAGCAAAATTAGTGCGCAAGTTCCCAATATGGTAAACAAGGCTTGTTCCCAATATGGGAATATGCTATAACGGAGCAAAGGCATGAGAATACTTGCGCTCAAAACGCTGAAAGACTTTTGGGACGATTATCCCGATAGTACGGAGGCGTTAAAAGCGTGGTATGCCTTAGCGAAGAAGGCGGATTGGAAATCACCTGCGGAAGTAAAAGAAACCTATGGCAATGCGAGTGTCTTACAAGAAGGCAGAGTCGTCTTTAATATCGCGGGCAACAAATATCGGCTGATTGTGTGGATCAACTACCCGTACCGCGTGATGTATGTGCGTTTTGTGGGAACGCATAAGCAGTACGATAAAATCAATGCGCAGGAAATATAGGAGTGAGTGATGGATATTAAACCGATCAAAACCAAAAAAGACCATGCGCAGACACTAAAGCGTATTGAAGCGCTCATGACCGCCAAGCCCAATACGCCGCAGGGCGACGAGCTGGATATTCTCGTCACGCTGGTGGAGGCATATGAAGCGAAGCATTACGCTATCGAGGCGCCGGATCCCATCGTCGCTATTCAGCACCGTATGGAAGCCCTCGGCATGCAGCGCAAAGACCTTGAGCCGCTCCTCGGCTCCAAAAGCCGCGTATCCGAAATCCTCAATCGTAAACGCAAGCTGACGATGGAAATGGTGCGCAATCTGCACGAGAGCATGCAATTACCCGCTGAGGCATTGATTCAGGATTATGCGGTGCGGACGTAGTTGAAAAATATGAGGGGGCTATTCGCGTTGTTTTTTGGAAGGCCTTGGAGCAATTGCAGAATGCTAAGCGCCCCCGCATAGACTCTGCCATTTTGATTTTGGCAGGGTTTCCAAATACAAGTCCGGATTGGTGGTCGGCAGCGGACTAACCTCGAACTCTTTGAACAGGATTGTAGAGGCTATATGCGACTTGAGTAATGCTTTGAAAGCTGTAGCATAATATCATTATGAAAATTCTGGAATCACAAGATGTAAAGTTAGTTCCTCTCTCCGCAGAACATGAAGCGGAGTTTGTGAGGCTTGCTAATATTCCAGAAATCAATTGTCGGGTGAATAAGCCGTTGCTTTACACCAACACACATTTTGCAGAACAGTTGGAAAAACTGCAAAAGAGCAAATCCAGTTTTGTGTGGATGATTGAACAAAATGCAAAAATTGTTGGTGTAATCAACAATGCTTCTGGGCGCGATCCAAGAGTTTTTCAAGGCGGATATTGGATTGACCCAGCTTGCTGGGGTAAAGGTGCGGCATCTACTGCACTGGTTCTAGTCAGAGATTTTTTGTTCAGAGAGTGCGGTGCTGAGCGTGTTCAGGCCGTGGTCGAACCTGATAATCTTACCTCTATTCGCGTTTTAGAAAAATGCGGCTATCAGTGTGAGGGTTTGCTCAAGAAATTCTATCCATCGGTCAACAGAGGTTTGATTGATGTGATAATGTATGCAGTAGTGAAATAGCCAAATTCTTCAGAAAACTAACAACTGGCATATTTTTTGATTTTCGAGCGTATTGATTCCGAGGAACCGCAGAAAGTCTTATCATTCGCATTTAATTCCCTACTCGGCGTATCAGGGAAATAAAGCGACCGAAATTGACAATATCAGGAAATATCTTCTCGACTTTCCCAGTCAAAAGAGCGTTGCTAAACCCTCTAAGATCTGAGGCCGTACGTGTCAAAAAGCAGCGAAAATCGGGATAAAGTAGGGTTCAAAATACCCCCTAAGCACAGTCAATTCAAGAAAGGCCGTTCCGGCAATCCTCATGGCCGCCCGAAAAATATGATCCTGCCACTGAGCGAAAACAGCTAAAAGCCCTTTTAGGGTTGCTGGCAACACGACCAAACTACGGCTTCAAGGGTAAAGGGAATCCAAAGTCATTAAACTATATTTTCTAGCTAATTAAGGAGCTGGAAATTCAGATCCGCTTACAGTTCTATGAGAGAGAAGCGGAAGCACGTACCCGAAAGAAAAGATGAATAAAATTGCGCAGGTGCTATCTGTGCCGTGGGTTGTTTTTCTTGGTA